>NZ_JBSFGJ010000464.1:0-7058 GCF_053596515.1 Nonomuraea sp. NPDC001684 | reverse complement strand
GCGTCTGCGACAAGATCGTGCCGGGCCTGTTCATCGGGGCGCTGCACTTCGGGCACCTGCCGGCGATCTTCGTGCCGGCCGGGCCGATGACCTCCCGCCCGCCGCGCGTCGGTGATGAACGACGACTGCCCGGCGGGCGCCGCGTAGAACAGCGCGTCCTGCCGCAGCTCCGCGCTGTCGCCCTGCTGGAACTCGGCGAAGGCGACCTGCCGGTGGCGGATGCGGTCGCCGGTGAACGCGTCGGTGTCCACCCGCAGGGTCCGCGACGGGGTCGGGCCGTCGGCGCCGGTCCACACGTGCACGCGCGGCGCGCCGCCGTAGGAGGTGGTCTTGTCGTGGCGGGCGTCGGAGGTCCTGGCGTTGCCGCTCCACGCGACGCTCGCCGCGCCGGCGTCGAGCGTGCCGGACCACTCCCAGTTCTGGCTGCTGCTCTGGCTGCGGTGGATCTCCCGGAGCCGGGTCCCGCCCGCGTCGGTGAAGCGGACGGTCGGCAGGACGCCGTTGTCGTACTGGCGGCTGGCGGACCAGGTGATCTCGCCGGCGGCGTCCAGGCGTCCCACCCGGTACCAGAGCGTGGTGGCGTTCTGCGACTGGTGGACCTCGACCAGGTCGCCGTTGTCGTTGAGGGCGACGGCGGGGGTGACGCCGCTGTCGTACCTGCCGTGGCGCAGCCAGGTCACCCGGCCGTCGGCGCCGTACGCGCCGGTCCAGTACCACAGCGCTCCGGCGCCCGAGTCGTGCACCTCCACGACCTGGCCGCGGGCGTTGGCCGCGACGGCCGGGTTCGAGCCGAGGTCGCGCTTGTACAGCGTGCGGGTCGTGCCGTCGCCGGAGATCACCGGGAGCACGCGGCCGCGCAGCGCGTCCACGGCAGGCGGGCCGGCCGGGTAGTCCTCGGCCCGCAGCAGCCGCGGCCCGAAGGCGGCGACGAGCTCGTCGTTCAGCGCGGCCGGGTTGCCCGCGGCGTGGGACGGGTTGTCGGTCAGGTCGTCCTTGAGGTCGAGGGCGACGACGATCGGCGCGGCCGTGGGATGGGCCGCCGACCAGCCGGCGATCACCGCGAGCCAGTCGCCGAGGAGGTTGGAGGCCGGGTTGCCCGCGTGGTCCACCTCGTCGCCGGGGGCGTCGTGGCCGACGGAGTAGTCGCGGGCGGTGGCGTACCCGTTGTCGTGCACGTCGAGCTCGACGAAGCGGACGCCGTGGTCGAGCTGGTAGGCGATCGAGTTCCTGGCGCCGTTGATGTTGCCCGAGTAGCTGTTGTGCGTGGCGCGGAAGACCGCCGAGGGTAACGGCACGTCCGCCGCCGCCTCGGCCGATCCGCCCGCCGTCAGGACCGAGGCCGCGGCGGCGAGGGCTGACAGGACGGCTCTCGAACGGGGCATGCGCTGATCCTCACGTCGGGGGGCGATTGCTCCCAGACAATACGATCACGGCCCTGCGGCCAACCCCGCCGGACGAACCGGCGGGGCGGCGCGGAGTGAGACAGCCTGACGGGTGCGTTGGAGGTCAGCGGTCCTCGTGGACGCGGCCGAACTCGACCGCGGGTGCGCTGCCGGCGAAGTTGCGGTCCACCTCGGCCCGCTCGGCCATGCTGGGGGTGGCGTTCGTGCAGCTCACGGGGGCGCTGGAGCCGGACATCAGGTCGCCGCAGAGCCCGGTGCGCCGGTCCGGCAGGCCGAGGATGTGGCCGATCTCGTGGGTGGCGATCCGCAGCGGGTAGTAGCCCTGGTTGACCGCCTGGCGGCCCATCCAGATGGTGCCGCGGCCGAGGCTGGTGGGCAGCGTCCTGGGCCAGTTGTTGTCGGCCAGGACGACGAAGCTGGCGGGCGTGCCCTGCATGAGCCGGACGTTCACCACGTTCGCGTTCCAGACCTGGGCGGCCTGGTCGATCACGGTGACGAACTCCGCCGACCGGGAGGCGTCGTACCGCAGCACCCGGACCAGCACGGCGGCCTGGGCCGGGGAGGTGACCAGCAGGAAGGAGAGGGCGAGGACGACGGAGAGCGTGACACGGAGAGACCTTGACACGGATCCTCCTCCAGAAGTTGGGGGGTCCTGTCACGGTAGGCGCGCAGCCAGGGGTGCGAAAAGTAGCTATTAGTGCATATTGCCGCGATATGCCGACGACGGCCCCGGCTTGTCGATCCGAGCAACACTGAGCGGTTTGCGCGCATAAAAGGAAGATTGTCCTGAGTTGATCAGGGCAGTGGGGCCGGGATGTCCACCCCCGATCTCGTCCTGGCCCTCGGCGGCGCCGCCGCGCTGCTCGCCGCCGTCCTGCCCGGCCTGCTGGCCCGCCGGGCCTTCTCCCCTCCCCTGGTCTACCTGCTCGGCGGCATGGGGCTGTACCTGCTGCCGATCGGGCTGCCCGAGCCCGATCCCGTCGCCCACCGGGCGGCCGTCGAGCACATCACCGAGATCTGCGTGCTGGTCTCGCTCATGGGCGCGGGGCTGGCGCTCAACCGGCGGATCGGGTTACGGAGCTGGTCGACGACCTGGCGGCTGCTCGGCTGGGCGATGCCGCTGACCGTCGCCGGGGTCACGGCGGCGGCCTCCGGCGTGCTGGGCTGGCCCGTCGCCGCCGCGCTGCTGCTGGGGGCCGTGCTCGCGCCTACCGACCCGGTGCTCGCCTCCGACGTCAGCGTGGGCGAGCCCGCCGACGCCGAGAACGCCGACGACGAGGTCCGCTTCGCCCTCACCTCGGAGGCGGGTCTGAACGACGGGCTGGCCTTCCCCATCGTGTACGCCGCCATCGCCCTGGCCACCGCCGGCGGCCTGGGCTGGACGGGCGAGTGGGCGCTGACGGACGTGCTCTACCGGATCGTCGCCGGGGTCGTCTGCGGCCTGCTGATCGGCCGCCTGCTCGGCCGGCTGTTCTTCCACTCCCCCGCCGAGGAGCTGCGCCTGGCCGAGCGCCGCGACGGCTTCGTCGCCCTGGGCGCCACCCTGCTCGCCTACGGGGTCACCGAGCTGGTCAGCGGCTACGGCTTCATCGCCGTGTTCGTCGCCGCCTGCGCCATCCGCCGGGTCGAGCACGGACACGGCTACAACAACGTCCTGCACGGCTTCGTCGAGCAGCTCGAACGGCTCTTCACCTCCTGGCTGCTGCTCCTGCTCGGCGGATTCGTCGCCGCCGGCGGCCTGGCCCCGCTCACCTGGCGCGGCGCCCTCGTCGGGGTGCTGCTGATCCTGGTCATCCGCCCGCTGGCGGGCTGGCTCTCCCAGGTCCGTGGCCCGGCCGGCCCCCGCGAGCGCCGGGTCATCTCGCTGTTCGGGATCCGGGGGGTGGGGTCGCTGTTCTACCTGGCGTACGCGCTCGGCCACGCCGACTTCGGCGTGCCGCCCGAGGAGCTGTGGGCGGTGACGGCCTTCACCGTGGTGCTCTCGGTCGTCCTGCACGGCATCACCGCGACCCCGGCCATGGCCCGCCTCGACGCCCTCCGCGAGCGCCTGGCGACGGGCGCGCGGGGGTAGGACGCGGCCTCGCGGAGAGGGGGCCGCGAGGCCGCGTCACCGTCCGGCTACCGCAGGACGGACGTCCATCCGGGGCGGCCGGGCAGCGGGCTCGGGCCCGGGACCCGCCTGAGCGACGTCTCGTCCGGCGGGACGGCCGGGCAGCGGGCGCCCTGGGCGGGCAGGTCACGGGAGAGCAGGTAGCGGTCGAAGGCGGCCGTCGTGCACTCGCCGCGCCCGTAGATGCCGTGCCCCCACCCTTCGTAGGTCAGCAGCCGGGCCTGCCGGCCGGCCTGCAGCGCCGTGGAGGCCGCCCACACGTACGGCGTGGCCGGGTCGTGCAGGGCGTTGCCGAGCAGCAGCGCCGGCGAGCCGTCCACCCTGAGCCGGTGCTGCCGGTTGGGCGTGGCCGTGCCCTGGCAGGCCAGCGCGAGCGGGTGCGCCGCGGCGCTGACCAGCATGTCCGGCGCGACGGCCGCCGACCTGCGGAGCAGCCGGTCCCAGTCGCGGTAGCCGCGGACGGGCAGCGCGTAGTCCTGGCAGAAGACGAAGCTCGCGTCGTTGACGGTCTCCCCGGCGGCCCGGACGGGCGGCGCGAAGAGCGGGCTGACCGGGCCGGCGCCGCTCTCCATGGCGGCCAGCAGCTCGGCGAGCTGGCTCCAGGCCGGGCCGTAGAACGCGCCGAAGGCCAGGCCGATGAGGTCGAGCCTGCGCAGCTTGACGTCCGGCTGCCCGGGGAAGGTCAGCTCGCCCCGGTCGGCCCTGGCCAGCAGCTCGTGCCACACCGCGCGGACGTCCCTGCCGTGCAACGCGCACGAGCCGGTCCGGCCGCACCAGGCCACGAACTCGTTGAAGGAGTCCTGGGAGGTCCAGGCCTCGGTGTCCAGGAACGCCTGGGTGCCCAGGCTGTGGTCCATGTTGCTGTCCAGCGCGAGGGCGCGGACGCGGCGCGGGTAGCGTTCGGCGTAGAGCTGGCCGATCAGGGTGCCGTACGAGACGCCGTAGTAGGTCAGCTTGTCGTCGCCGAGGGCGGCGCGCAGGGCGTCGAGGTCGCGGATCACGTACCCGGTGTGGACGTTGTCGAACAGCGGGCCGGTGCGCCGGCGGCAGTCCTCGCCGTAGCGCCGGTTGAAGGCGAGCAGGGCGTCCCAGCCGGCCTGGTCCTTGATCGACAGCGGGTCGGGCGCCTGCTGGGCGAGCTCCAGCGAGCAGGTGACGGGATGGCTGCGGCCCACGCCGCGCGGGTCGAAGCCGACCACGTCGAAGCGGCTGGTGATCTCGGGGGTGAAGCTGAGCCAGTTGTTCACCACGGCGTCCACGCCGGAGCCGCCGGGGCCGCCGGGGTTGATCACCAGCGACCCGATGCGGGCGGCCGGGTCGCTCGCCCGGCGCCGGGCGAGGGCCAGTTCGAAGGTCCCGGCGCGCGGGTCGTTCCAGTCGACCGGCACGGTCAGCGTCCCGCAGTCGGCCGCGGGGTCCTCCGCGCACGGCGCCCACCGCACGGCCGGGGCGGTGGCGGCGGCCGCGGGGACCGGCGCGAGCGGCGCCGCGAGGGCCGATAAGAGGGTGAGGATCAGGACTGGTCTTCGCATCGCGACTCCAATCGTTCGGGGACCTGATCATCGATCAGTTCCTCCGACAAGACCATCCGACTGGAGGAGGAGACCGGAGTCATCCCTGAGTACCTTCCGCTCGGCCCCCTTCGGACGGCGCGCGTACGCGGATCTCTCGTCAGGTCACCATGACCACATGCCGACGCGGACGTCCACGCCCGGAGAGGCGTGCAGGAGGGGCGGGCCGGCCGGGCCTGGCAGGCCGGCGGCCCGCAGCAGGTCCTGGTCGAGGCCGGTCAGCTCGACGTGCTGCAGCGGCCACGGCGGGTGCTCGACCTCGGCCGCGGCCAGCCGGCCCGCCACCCGGGTGAACAGCCGGTGGCGGGCGGTCAGGAAGTGCGCGAGCTCGTCCTGCTCGTCCTCCCGCAGGACGCCGCCCACCTCCGCCTCGGCGTCGCACCGCACGCCCCGCGTCCCCGGCCACCGCCGGCGGCAGCGGTAGCGGCGGCGCCGCCGGTCGATCCCGACCGACATGTCGGACCAGTGGTAGGGCAGCCGGTAGCCGGAGCGTCCGCCGAGCGCGGCCAGCAGCCGTCCCGCGTCCAGGGACAGGAACCAGACGCCGGAACGGCCGCGCGCGTCCCGCACGTACGTGCGGCAGTTGGTCTCCGGGAAGGCCGACAACCACGGCGCGGCGGGCAGGCCGGGCACCCGTACGTCCTCCATGAGGAACGGCGTCACCCCCACCCACGCCGACCCGTCCATGGTCTCGACGGCGAGCTCGTCCGGCACCAGCTCACGGACGGCTTCGACGGGGTAGCGCCAGTGCAGGAACGTGATGTGCGCCCACCGGTGGCACATCACCGGCAGTGCCACGCGCGGCGACGGCGGCGCCTTCACGCGCTGCGGCGGTGCTCGGCGAGGACCCGGCCGTCGCGCCGGATCCGGGCGGCCCGGTAGGGCGGGACCGGCCGGGTGACGCACGCCCGCGCGGCCGACTCGGCCTCCGCCTGGTCGATCCCCCAGCCGATGGTGTGCCAGCGGTCGCCCGCCGCGTCCAGGACGGTGATCTCGTAGAGCTGTCGCGCCGGACGCGGGGTGCAAGGGGTGTGGCGGTGCTCCATCCAAGTCTCCTCACGACGGGGGCGGACCGCCGCCTGCCCTACCCGGGGCGTTCCACCCCAATCCCCGCCTCCGGAACGCGTGACGGGAAGGGCTCAGGCGAGGGAACCTTGGGGACGAGGACGCGAGAGGGATCGGTGCACATGCCTGAGTGGCTGGAAGCGGGGACGTGGGGGCTGGTCGCCGGAGGCGCGCTGGTCCTCGGCGCGGCCGTGGCGATGCTGGTGCGGGTCCCGGCGCGGGCGATCGCCGCCGTCATGGCCTTCGGCGCCGGGGTGCTGATCTCGGCGCTCTCCTTCGAGCTGCTGGACGAGGCCGAACGGTCCGGCGGGCTGCTGCCCACCGCCGTCGGCTTCCTGGCGGGAGCCTGCGCGTACGTGGCGGCCAACGCGATCCTGGCGCGGCACGGCGCCCGGCACCGCAAACGCTCCGGCGACCAGCAGCCCAGCGAGGCCGACGCGCAGGGCAGCGGCGCCGCCATCGCCGTCGGCGCGCTGCTCGACGGCATCCCGGAGTCGGTGGTGCTCGGGCTGTCCCTGCTGCACGGCGGCGAGATCGGCCTCGCCGTCGTGGCGGCGGTGTTCGTCTCCAACGTCCCCGAGGGCCTGTCCAGCGCCGCCGGCATGCGACGGGCCGGGCGCAGCCCCGCGTACGTGTTCGGCGTCTGGGGCGGCATCGCCGTGGTGAGCGGCGTGGCGGCCATGATCGGCTACCTGACCCTCCGGTCGGCCTCCCCCGAGGCGATCGCGCTGATCACCGCGATCGCGGCCGGCGCCATCCTGGCCATGGTGGCCGACACCATGATCCCGGAGGCGTTCGAGCAGGCGCACGTCCTCACCGGGCTGATCACCACCGTGGCGCGTGGCCTGGCAGACCACCACGAAGACCTGGAAGCGCTCGTTTAAGCTCGCCGCCCAGGCCGACACCTTC
>NZ_JBSFGJ010000463.1:0-7167 GCF_053596515.1 Nonomuraea sp. NPDC001684 | reverse complement strand
CGGCCAGCTCCGGGACGGGCCCGTCCACCGGGACGCCCGGCGCGACGGCGTTGACTGGAGGCGCTGGCCGCGCGCGGGGCGTCCCCCGTCGTGCTGGGCGGCCACGAGGGCGTCGCCGAGGTCGCGGGCTGGCGGTGCGACACCGTGCTCAACGGCATCACCGGTGCGCTGGGCCTGACGTCCACGCTGGTCGCGCTGGAGGCCGGCCGCACGCTCGCGCTGGCCAACAAGGAGTCCCTGATCATCGGCGGGCCGCTGGTCAAACGGCTGGCCGCGCCGGGGCAGATCCTCCCGGTCGACTCCGAGCACTCGGCGGTGCAGCAGTGCCTGTGGGCGTCCGGCCCCGGCGGCCACGACCCCGCCGCCGTCAAGCAGCTCGTCATCACCGCCAGCGGCGGCCCGTTCAGGGGCATGAAGCGCGAGGAGATGGCCGACGTCACCCCCGAGATGGCGCTGGCCCACCCCACCTGGTCCATGGGCCCGGTCATCACCATCAACTCCGCCACCCTGGTCAACAAGGGGCTGGAGGTCATCGAGGCCCACCTGCTGTTCGACATCGGCTTCGACCGCATCGAGGTCGTCGTCCACCCGCAGTCGGTGATCCACTCCATGGTCGAGTACGTCGACGGCTCCACCATCGCCCAGGCCAGCCCGCCCGACATGCGCCTGCCCATCGCGCTCGCGCTGGCCCATCCGGCCCGCGTGCCCGGCGCCGCCCGGCCCGTCGACTGGACCAAGGCCCACACCTGGACCTTCGAGCCGCTCGACGACGCGGCCTTCCCGGCCGTCGCGCTGGCCCGGCACGTCGGCGCCGACGGCGGCACCGCGCCCGCCGTCTACAACGCCGCCAACGAGGTCTGCGTCGAGGCGTTCACCAGGGGCGGGCTGCGTTTCCCCGCGATCGTCGACACGGTCGCCAAGGTCGTCGAGGAACACCGCGTCACCCCGGCCTCCAGCGTGGAGGAGGTGCTGGCCGCCGACGCCTGGGCCCGGGCGCGTGCGGCCGAACTCACAGCCGGGCAGTCCTTCTAGCTACCTAGACTGGGTAGCGTCGTCACACCTAAGGGTAGAAATGTCTTCTGTAGCACTTGGCATCCCGACGGTCCGCCCCAAGCCGCTCGCCGAACGCCGGCACTCCCGCCAGATCATGGTCGGCAGCGTTCCCGTGGGCGGCGACGCGCCCGTCTCCGTCCAGTCGATGACGACGACGGTCACCGCCGACGTCAACGCCACGTTGCAGCAGATCGCCGAGCTGACGGCGTCCGGCTGCCAGATCGTGCGCGTGGCCGTCCCGTCGCAGGACGACGCGGACGCGCTGCCGATCATCGCGAAGAAGTCCCAGATCCCGGTCATCGCCGACATCCACTTCCAGCCGAAGTACGTGTTCGCGGCCATCGAGGCGGGCTGCGCGGCGGTCCGCGTCAACCCGGGGAACATCAAGAAGTTCGACGACAAGGTGGGCGAGATCGCCAGGGCGGCCGCCGACCACGGCGTGCCGATCAGGATCGGCGTCAACGCCGGGTCGCTCGACCCCCGCCTGCTCCAGAAGTACGGCAAGGCCACGCCCGAGGCGCTGGTGGAGTCCGCGCTGTGGGAGTGCTCGCTGTTCGAGGAGCACGGCTTCAGGGACATCAAGATCTCGGTCAAGCACAACGACCCGGTCGTCATGATCAACGCCTACCGGCTGCTCGCCGCCAAGTGCGACTACCCGCTCCACCTCGGCGTCACCGAGGCCGGCCCCGCCTTCCAGGGCACGGTCAAGTCCGCCGTGGCGTTCGGCGCGCTGCTGGCCGAGGGCATCGGCGACACCATCCGCGTCTCGCTGTCCGCGCCGCCCGTCGAGGAGGTCAAGGTCGGCGCCCAGATCCTGGAGTCGCTGGGGCTGCGCGAGCGGGGGCTGGAGATCGTCTCCTGCCCGTCGTGCGGCCGGGCCCAGGTCGACGTCTACACGCTGGCCGAGCAGGTCCAGGCTGGCCTGGAGGGGCTCAAGGTCCCGCTGCGGGTGGCCGTCATGGGCTGCGTCGTCAACGGCCCCGGCGAGGCGCGCGAGGCCGACCTCGGCGTCGCCTCCGGCAACGGCAAGGGCCAGATCTTCGTCAAGGGCGAGGTCATCAAGACCGTGCCCGAGTCGCAGATCGTCGAGACCCTGATCGAGGAGGCCCTGCGGCTGGCCGAGGAGATGGGCGTCGAGGTCGACCTCGACGACGACGACGTCTCCGGGCCCCAGGTGACCGTGGGCTGAGCGCCCCGAGGGGCCGGTTACCCGGTGCAATGGCCCCATTACAATCTGGCAAGCCTTTCCCCATACCCACCGTCATGACCCGCTCACCCGAGGGAGCATCACAGGGCCATGACGAGGGGGAGGGGCTGGGTGAAGCGCGTATTCAGTGTTGCCGTCGGCATCGCGGTGCTGGTCGCCGGGGTTGTCAGCGCGGACGGTGTGGCGTCGGCCGGCAGGGGCGCGGCCTGGGGGGCGCAACAGGTGGTCTGGGGGCCGTGCCCGGCGAAGGAGGGCAAGACGGTCCGGGCCGACCTGGAGTGCGCCACCGTACGCGTGCCGCTCGACTACCGCGACCCCTGGGGCCAGTCGATCAAGCTGGCGATCAACCGCATCAAGGCCAAGGTGTCCAGGGACGGCAACCATCTCGGCACCCTGCTGATCAACCCGGGCGGCCCGGGGGCCTCGGGCCGTGACCTGACCGAGTTCGTCTCGAACGGGCTGCCGAACAGGCTGGGCGAGCGCTACGACGTCGTCGGGTTCGATCCGCGCGGGGTCGGCGGCAGCGAGCCGTCGCTCCACTGCGTGGACCCCGACACCTACTACCGGGCGCCGCGGCCCGACGCGGTGCCGCACACGGCCGGCGACGAGAGCAGGCTGCTGGCCAGGGCCGACGAGTACGCCACCCGCTGCGGCGACCTCTGGGCCTGGATGCTGCCGCACCTGACGACCGAGAACTCGGCCAGGGACATGGACACGATCAGGGCGGCGCTGGGCGAGGAGAAGATCAGCTACCTGGGCTACTCGTACGGCACCTACCTCGGGGCCGTCTACGCCACCCTGTTCCCGCAGCGGGTCAGGCGGCTGGTCATGGACAGCACGGTCAACCCCGAGGGCGTCTGGTACCGGTCGAACCTGAGCCAGGACGTCGCCTTCGAACGCCGCCACCGCGCCTTCCTGGCCTGGACGGCCCGGCACAACGACGTCTACCGGCTGGGCGGCACGCTGAAGCAGACCTCGTTCGCCTACTACGCGATGCGCGACCGGCTGCGCACCCGCCCGGCCGGCGGCGTGGTCGGGCCGAGCGAGCTGGACGACACCTTCACCCTCGGCGGGTACACCGACCGGGTGTGGCCGGAGTTCGCCCGCGCCTGGTCCGCATACGTGCGCAAGGGCGACGTGCAGCCGCTGGTGGAGGCGTACAACCGGCGCGGCAAGAACGACGCCGACGACGAGAACGGCTACGCCGTCTACCTCGGCGTGCAGTGCCGCGACGCCGCGTGGCCGCGCGACTGGGCCAAGTGGCGCACCGACATGACCCGGCTCCACCACAGGGCGCCGTTCCTGACCTGGCCGAACGCCTGGTTCAACGCGCCGTGCGCGTTCTGGCCGGTCAAGGGCGGCACGCCGGTCGCGGTGCACGGCTCGCCGAAGCTGCCGCCGGTGTTGTTCCTGCAGTCGCGCGACGACGCAGCGACGCCGTACCGGGGGGCGCTGGCCATGCACCGGCGATTCCCGCGCAGCGGCATGGTGATCGACGAGGGCGGCAACCACGGCGTCTCGCTGGCCGGCAACCGGTGCGTGGACGGCCACCTCGCGGCGTACCTGGCCGACGGCACGCTGCCGGCCCGGACGGTGTCCTGCGCGGCCCTGCCGGACCCGGCTCCGGCCGCCCACATGGCCGCCCACATGGCCGCGCGCGGCGCGCAGGGTCACGATCGGCTCACCGACGTGCTGTCCCGGTGAGCTATTCGGGGGACGTTCGCGTAGTCTGACCATGTGATGCTGCGTACATCGGCGTCGCGCGTGCTCGACGACAGCGACCGGGACGAGGTTCTCGCCCTGCTTGACTGCGATCCGGTCGCCAACGTCTTCGTCTCCTCCCGGGTGCGGGCCGTCGGACTCAATCCGGCACGCCTCGGGGGGCAGATGTGGGGATTCGGGCCGCGCGGCGGGCTCGTGTCGCTCTGTTACGCCGGCGCGAACATGGTGCCGGTCAACGCCGGCCCCGAGGCCGTGCACGCGTTCGCCGACCGTGCCCGCAAGCAGGGGCGCAGGTGCTCGTCCATCGTGGGCCCCGTCGAGGCGGTGTCCCTGCTGTGGGAGCGGCTGGAGCCGCACTGGGGCAGGGCGCGGGCCATCCGGTGGGCGCAGCCGGTGATGGCGACCTCCAGCAAGGCTCCCGTGCCCGCCGATCCGCTGGTGCGCCGGGTGCGGCCCGAGGAGTTCGACATCGTGCTGCCGGCGTGCGTGGCGATGTTCACCGAGGAGGTGGGCGTCTCGCCCAACCTCGGCGACGGCGGCGCGCTCTACCGCACCCGGGTCGCCGAGCTGATCCGCATCGGCCGCTCCTACGCGCGCATCGACGACGGCCGGGTGGTGTTCAAGGCCGAGGTGGGCGCCGTCACGCCGCACGCCTGCCAGATCCAGGGCGTGTGGGTGGCCCCCGACCAGCGCGGCAAGGGCCACGCGGTGGCGGGCATGGCGGCGGTCGTGGAGGCGGCGATGAGCTGCTTCGCCCCCGTCGTGTCGCTCTACGTCAACGACTTCAACCACTCGGCGCGGGCCGTCTACCGCAAGGTGGGGTTCCGCGAGGTGGACACCTTCATGTCGGTGTTGTTCTGAGGGTGTGCGGCTTAGAGGCTGACCAGCTTGTCGAAGAGGCGGGCCAGCTCGGTGACGGGGTCGGCGGTGAGGCCGGCGTGCACCGGGCCGGTCTGGACGATCGTGCTGCGCGGCGCGGTCAGCCAGCGGAACCGGCCGCCCAGCGGCTCGCCCGCGAGGGGGCCCGGCCGGTCGCCGCAGGCCCGCTCGTAGGCGCTGAGCGCGTGGCGCACGCCGTCGAGGTCGGCGCCGGGGTCGAGGGCGCGCAGGCGGGCCGGGTCGAGGTGCACGCGCGCGCACAGGTAGTCGCGCGGCTGGCAGTAGAGCAGCACGCCGGCGTTGATCAGCTCGCCGCGCTCGATCTTCGGCATGACGCGGATCACCGCGTACTCGTAGACGTCTCTGGTCACCGGCTGCCTCCCCGCCAGAACTCGCCGACCGAGCCGGGCCCCGCTGCCCTGCGTTCCTTGTCGGGGCCGCGCAGCAGCCATTCGCGCGGGCCGTGCGCCCGGCTCAGCAGATGCTCGATGTAGGCCTCCCGCACGGCCTGGGCCGAGTCGAAGCCCGGCTCGCCGTCGAGCCATTCGTCGGGCACCAGGGCCGTCACCTCGCCGAGCAGCTCGCGGGTGATCCGGCCGGCCAGGTCGTCGCCGGCGGCGAGCACGTCGGGCGCGAACGGCGCGAGCACGTGGTCGCCGGTGTCGAAGGGGCGCTGCGGGTCGGCCGTGCGCCAGTTGTGGTGGAACCACAGCGCCGCGCCGTGGTCGATGAGCCAGGTGTCGCGGTGCCAGACCAGGAGGTTGGGGTTGCGCCAGCTCCGGTCGATGTTGTGGATCAGCCCGTCGAACCAGACGACCCTGGAGGCGAACACCGGGTCGGGGATCCAGCCCAGCGGGTCGAACCCGAGCGCGCCGGGCAGGAAGTCGACCGCCAGGTTGAGGCCGGTGCTGGCCTTGAGGAGGTCCTGGACCTCCTCGTCGGGCTCGCGGACGCCGAGCTGCGGGTCGAGGTCGATGAGCTTGAGCTCGGGGGTGCGCAGCCCCAGCCGGCGGCCCAGCTCGGCGGCGATGATCTCCGCGACGAGCACCCGCCGGCCCTGCCCCGCCTCGCGGAACTTCACCACGTACGTGCCGAGGTCGTCGGCCTCGACGACGCCCGGCAGCGACCCGCCCTCCCGCAGCGGGGTCACATATCGGGTGGCTGCGATCTTTTCCAGCACGGGACGAGGCTATCGTCCCCCTGGCCCCCATCCGTAACTCCGGGCCGGTTCAACGCGCCGGTGGCCGGACAGGACGGGCGAAAGGCGCGAACGGCTGCTGCAACGAGGCTTCGACGGCGGTGAACGCGTAGTCGAGCATGGCGTGCTCGTAGGCCGTCTTCGCCTCGGCGAGCGGGCGGCCTGCGGCGGCGGCCGCGGCCAGACCCGCGCTCAGGATGTGGGCGTCGCGCAGCGCGACGTTCGCGCCCTCGCCGCGTCCCGGGCTCATGCTGTGCACGGCGTCGCCGAGCAGGGTCACCGCGGGCTCGTCCCAGGGGCGTACGCGCCGGGCCGAGTGGGTGTGCACCAGGAACGTCGCCTCGGGGTCGGCGAGCTCGACGATCCGGCGCACGCCCTCGTGCCAGCCGGCGACCGTGGCGAGCGCGAGCCGGTGCAGGGCGGCGGGGGAGGTGTCGTCCGGCCGGGGGCCGGGGGCGGTCAGCGTCCAGGAGAAGTAGCCGGGGACGTCGGTCAGCTCCACGCCGGGGGCGTGCCGGGCGGCGGCCTCGGCCACCGGCGCGCAGGGGCGGCAGGTGGCGACCGAGATCGCGGTGTGGTCGGGCGCGGTGACCCGGTTGAAGGTGTCGACCAGGTCGGGAGGCGTGGCGGCCAGCAGGTCGGGGGTCAGGACGGTCCTGCCGTACAGGGCCCAGTCGAGCCGGTCCACGACGGCGTCGGGGAGGAGCTGGGCGCGGACGCGGGAGCCGACGCCGTCCGCGCCGGCGAGCAGGTCGCCGTCCAGGGCGGAGCCGTCGGCGAGGTGGGCGCGGACGCGGTCGCCGGGCAGCGGTTCGTACCGGGTGAACTCGGTGCCGAAGCGCACGTCGAGGCCGGACAGCAGGATCTCGCGCAGGGTGAGCCGGTTGACGCCGAAGCCGTCCACACCGGGGAGTTGGGGCGGGACGTCCTTGGAGAACTTGGGGACCAGCCGGGTGTCCATGAACGTCATGCGGGTGGCCGGGCGGATGGAGGTGGCCACGGCCAGGTCGTACAGGCCGGGGGGCAGGCACGCGCGCAGCGCCGCGGCGCCGGTCTCCTTGAGGCTGATGCGGTAACCCTGGGGGCGGTGGCCGGTCCGCCCCGGAAA
>NZ_JBSFGJ010000462.1:0-7190 GCF_053596515.1 Nonomuraea sp. NPDC001684 | reverse complement strand
ATGCCGCTGATCCGCTACCGCCTGGGCGACCGCGGCATGATCGTGCCGGGGGAGTGCGGCTGCGGCAACTACACGGTCGCGGCGGGCGACATCCTGCTGGCCCCGGCCGCGACCAGGCGGCTGATCGAGGCGTTCACCGAGCCACCGGCCCCGCTTCCCTCCCCCTCCCTCGACCGGCTCACCGGGCGCGAGACGGAGGTGCTGCGGCTGGTCGGGCACGCGCTGTCGAACAAGGAGATCGCCGAGCGGCTGTCGGTCAGCGAGGGCACGGTCAAGACGCATCTCAACCGGCTGATGGCCAAGCTGGGGCTGAGCAGCCGGGCGCAGGTGGTGGTGGTGTCGTACGACGCCGGCCTCGTCCGTCCTGGCCGCCCCCTGTCCCACCCGACGACGACCGCCGACGACCAGGGCTAGCGGCAGGACGGCGGCCGCGGTCAGCGGTCGGGCGTGAGCAGGGGCTTGACGTCGAGGATCGGGGTCGCGTCGAGCGCCTCCAGGTTGCGGACGTGCACCCGCCGGCCCTCGACGGCCAGGATGTGCACGGTGTGCAGGCCGATCGGGTTGGGCCGGTCGGGTGCGCGGGTGGCGAAGACGCCGGTGAGCGGCCGGGCGGCGTCGCCACGCGGGTGGACGGCGAGGGTGTCGCGGTCGGCCCGGTCGAGCCAGGTGAGCAGCAGCACGTCGGTGCCCGGGGTCAGGCCGTCGAGGGCGGCGGCGTACCGGTCGTCGAAGACCAGCCAGGCGTCGGGGGCTCCCTCGTCGGGCTGCCGGGGCGCCGCCGCGCGATCGGTCAGCGTTGACTCGACGCGCCCGACCGGGCGCAGCGTGGGTTCGGTCACGAGTCCTGGATCTTTCCCCGTGCGGGGACGCCGGTCAAGACCGTCGATCGCCCGAAGCCCGTCGGAGGGCCGGCGGCCGCCACGGGCTCACTCGTCGAGCGTGAGGCCGGCGAGCTGGCCGCGGGCGGTGACGCCCAGCTTGGGGAAGGCCTTGTACAGGTGCTGGCCCACCGTGCGCGGGCTCAGGAACAGGTGCGCGGCGATGTCCCTGTTGGACAGCCCGGTGGCGGCCAGCTGCACGATCTGCCGTTCCTGCGGGGTGAGCCGCGCGAAGCGGTCCACGCCGGTGCGGCGGGGCGCGCTCCAGCCCGTGGCGCCGAGTTCGGTACACGCCCGCTCGGCCCAGGGTTCGGCGCCGAGCCGTTCGAACACCTCCAGCGCGGCCCGCAACCGCTCCTGGGCCTCGCCGGTGTGGCGGGCCCTGCGCAGCCACTCCCCGTACAGCAGTTCGGTGCGCGCGCGGTCGAAGGGCCGCTCGTGCACGGCCAGCGCGGCGCGGAAGTGCGCGCCGGGGTCGCCGGTGGTGTCCAGCAGGGCCCGGCAGCGCAGCACCAGGGCGTCGGCCCAGCGCTGGCCCAGCGTCGCCGCCCACGACTCCAGCCGGGCGAACGGCTCCGCGGCCCGGGCGATCCTGCCGCTGCGCAGCGCGGCCTCGACCAGGTCGGGCACGTGGTGCATGGCGTCGATGCGGTTGCGGGAGCGCCCGTAGACCAGCGACTCCAGGCTGAGCAGGGCCTGCTCGGACCGTCCTGCGCCGAGGTCCAGCAGGGCGAGCGCGCCCGGGTGGGCGGTGGCCGGGTCGAGCGCCTCGCCGCGGACGGCCGCGAACCCGTCCAGCAGCCCGGCGGCCTGGCGCGCCCACGCGGGCTGGCCGGTGTCGGCGGAGATGGCCACGGCCTCGGTGGCCAGGCTGCGCGCCTCGGCGTGCCGGCCGCGCGCGTACTCGACGCGGGAGAGGAACGTCAGCGCCTGCGGCAGCAGGCCGACCATGCCCTCGGCCCGGATCGTGGCGGTGGCCGCGGCGGCCAGCATGTGGGTGCGGGCGTCGTACTCGGCCAGGCCCAGCCCGCCGATCAGCAGCAGCCCGCGGCGGTCGGCCGTCGCCAGGGCACGGGCCGACTCCACCACCTCGGCCAGGGGCGGCAGCCCGTCGGCCGGCCGGCCGAGCGCCATGGCGATGAACCAGCGCGACAGCCGGTGCACTGGGACGACCTCGTCGTCCGGCGGCACCTGGAGCGCGTCGAGCTGCTCGGCGGTGCGCCAGGCCATGTCGCGGTCGCCGTCGAACCAGATCATGGACGCGGCGTCGAGCAGCAGCCAGGCGGCCGAGCGCGGATCGGTGCTCGCCAGGTGGTCGACGCCCGCCGACAACATCGCGTGCGCCCCGGCGAGACGCCCTTCTCCGTAGTCGGAGCAGGCGCGCACCCGGATCAGCCGGGAGGTCAGCTCGGCGCCGGGATCGCCGGCGTCCTCGGCCAGGGTCCTGGCCCGGTCGAAGCGGCCGCTGAACTCGGTCGCCTCGGCGGCGAGCGTGAGCCTGCGCGCCCGGTCCCCGAGCTCCGGGCTCAGCGCGGCGGCGCGCTCGTAGGCCGCCGCGGCGGCCGCGTACCCGCTGCGGGAGCGCGCGCGGTCGGCGGCCGACTCCAGCCGGGCCGCGACCCGCTCGTCGGCGGCCAGCGTGGCGGCGGCCAGGTGCCAGGCGCTGCGGTCGGCGTCCGCGGCGCGGTCCAGGGCCTGGCTGAGCGCGTGGTGCACGGTCAGCTGCCGGGCCAGCGGCGTGCGTTGCCGGACGGCCGCGCGCACAAGGGGATGGCGGAACTCCAGCCGCTTGCCCTCGCCCCAGACGACCAGCCCGGCAGCGAGCACGTGCTCCAGGTCCTCCGGCGTGCTGCCCAGCGTCCCGGCGGCGGCCAGGACGACGCCCGGCTCGCCCGTCCCGTCGACGGCGGCGACCTGGAGCAGGACCTTGGCGCTGACCGGCAGGCCGTCGGCCTGGGCGGCGAAGGCCTCCTCCAGGCGGGCGGTGAGCGAGGGCTCGTCGGCGGGGCCGTGCGACTTGTGCAGCTCGATGAGCGCCAGCGGGTTGCCGGCCGCCTCGGTGAGGATCCGGCGGCGGGCCGCGTCGGGCAGGGCCGGGCCGGCGGAGTCGAGCAGCGCGGCGGACGCCGGCTCGTCCAGGCCGGACAGCTCCAGCACGGGCAGCCCCTTGGCCTCGAACCCCGGCCGCGCGGCGAACACCATGACCACGCCCTCGGCCGCCAGCCTGCGCGCCGCGATCAGCAGCGCCTCGGCCGAGGCGTGGTCCAGCCACTGGGCGTCGTCGATCAGGCAGACCACCGGCCCGTTCTCGGCCAGCTCCGACAGCAGCGACAGGACCGCCAGCCCGATGAGGAACCGGTCCCCCGCGCCGTTCTCGCCCAGCCCGAAGGCGCCGCGCAGGGCGGCCGCCTGCCGGTCCGGGACGTGCTCCAGCCGGCCGAGCACCGACCTGAGCAGCAGGTGCAGGGCGCTGAACGGCAGCTCCGCCTCGGCCTCGATGCCCGTCGTCCGCAGGACGTGCGCGTGGGTCACGTCGGCGTGGCCGAGCAGCGCGGTCTTGCCGATGCCGGGCTCCCCCAGGACGACCAGGGCGCCGCTGGCCCCTTCCCGGGCGCCGTCCAGCAGTCCGTCGATGATCGTCAACTCGTGGTCCCGCCCCCGCAACATGGGTCAGACATTACCTATGCGATGACTCATGCTGATCTTTCGGGCGGTCTCTACCGTTGTCGACATGAAGCCGTACAGCGTGAACATTCCTCAGGCCGACCTCGATGACCTGCACGAACGCCTGCGCCGCACCCGGTGGACCCGGGAGATCGCCGGGCAGGGCTGGAGCCGCGGCGTGCCCCTGGACTACCTCAAGGGCCTGGCCGACTACTGGCTCAACGACTTCGACTGGCGCGCGGCGGAGGCCGAGTACAACAAGCATCCGCAGTTCGTCACCGAGATCGACGGGCAGGACGTGCACTTCTTCCACATCAGGTCGAGCTCCGGCACCGCCCTGCCGCTGCTGCTCCTGCCCGACAACCCGGGCGGCACGATCGGCTTCCTCGACGTGCTCGACGAGTTGTCGCGCGACTTCCATCTCGTGGTGCCGTCCTGTCCGGGGGTCGGCCTGTCCGGCTACGTCACCGAGCCCGGCTGGACGGTCCCGCGCACGGCGGCGGCCTTCGCCGAGCTGATGTCCCGGCTCGGCTACGACCGGTACGGCGCGCAGGGCGGCGGCGGAGGCGCCAACCTCGCCCTGGAGCTGGCTCGCCAGGCGCCCGAGCGGGTGGCCGGCGTGCACGTCAACGCCTGGGTCGCCTTCCCCTCACCGGACGAGGGCGAGTTCACCGCCGACGAGCAGCGCCGCCTGGGCATCATGCAGACCTTCATGCAGGAGGGCCTGGGGTTCAACCAGATCATGTCGACCCGCCCGCAGACCCTCGCCTACGGGCTGACCGACTCGCCCGTGGGCCAGCTCGCCTGGATCGTGGAGAAGTTCAAGGAGTGGACCGACTCCCGCGCCGAGCTGCCCGAGGACGCCTTCTCCCGCGACCGGGTGCTGACCGACGTGAGCCTCATGTGGTTCACCGCGACCGCGGGGTCGGTCGCCAACCTCTACTACGAGCTCGGCCACGACCCGGGCGCCTACGCCCCCAAGCCGCGGGTGACCGTCCCCACGGCCGTGCTGCTGGCCAAGGACGACGTGACGATCCGCCGCTTCGCCGAGCGGGACGCCGACGTCCGGCGCTGGACCGAGCTCGACCGCGGCGGCGCGTACCTGGCGCTGGAGGTGCCGGACCTGCTGGTGGCGGACGTGCGGGCGTTCTTCGGCCCTCTGGCGACTGCCTGACCGGCGGGCCTGAAGGATTCATGGCCCGCCTGATGACATCCGCATCTGGTGGGCGGCCCGCCCGGGGGGGCAAGGTGGGACCGGCATTGCGCCGGCGGCGTGTCGAGAACGCGGCGCCGGCTCCGTCCTGGGAACATCGGCGGCCGGCGAGCGGCCGCTTCTGACGAAGGAGGCCCGGCGTGGCGATCCAGCGGATGGACAACGTGCTCATCGTCGTGGAAGACCTTGACGCGGTGATCGCGTTCTTCCTCGAACTCGGCATGGAGCTGGAGGGCAGGGGGCCGATCGAGGGGCGCTGGGCGGAGCGGGTCATCGGACTCGACGGCGTCCGGCAGGAGGTCGCGATGTTGCGCATCCCGGGCGGCGCCGGCGGGATCGAGCTGGCCATGTTCCACACGCCGAAGCCGATCCGTCCCGAGCCGGCGGACCCGCCGGCGAACACGCTGGGCATCCGCCGGGTCATGTTCGCCGTCGACGACGTCGAGGACGTCATCGCCCGCCTGCGCCGGCACGGCGCCGAGCTCGTCGGCACGCTGGAGCGGTTCGAGGACAGCTACCTGCTGTGCTACGTCCGCGGCCCGGAGGGCATCGTCGTCGGCCTGGCCCAGCAGCTCGGCGGGTGACCGGGCGGCCGGTGCGTCCGTGCCGCTAGGGCCGCCGGACCGCGGCGAGGTCGAGCTCCAGCGCCACCTTCCTGGCGACGAGTCCGGCGGCGGCGTTCCACTTCACGCCCCAGTCGGTGCGGTCGATCGTGACGCCGCCCTTGAGCCGGAGGCCGTCCCCGTCGCCGGTCAGCTCCAGCTCCAGGGTGATCGGGTTGCGCACGCCGCGGATGCTCAGGTCCCCGGTGACCCGGAAGGCCGTCTCACCGGTCCGCTCCACCCGGTTCGAGGTGAAGGCGATCACCGGGTGGTCGGCGTCCTTGAGGTACTTGCCGCGCAGGTACCGGTCGCGCTGCGGGTTGCGGGTCTGGACGCTGCCCGCCTGGACGGTGAGCTCGATGCGCGACCTGGACGGGTCGTCGCCGTCCAGGTGGCCGGTTCCCGCGAACCGGTCGAACCGCCCGCGTACGGCGGGGCCGACGGTGTGCCGGGCGACGAAGCCGATCCGGGTGCGGGCCTGGTCGAGGACGTAGTCGCCGGTCAGGGCGCGAAGGCTGGTCGTCATGCCGGGCGCTCCTGGTCGCCGGTGGGGGCCGAGCCCGGCAGCGGGCTGGCGTCGAGGTACCTGACCTCGTAGACGCGTTCGGCGAACTTCCAGCCGTCGCCGGTGCGCTCGTAGCGGTCGTGGTAGAGGGCGTGGTTGGCGTGGGAGCCGCCGTCGCGCATGCGCCCGAACTCGTGGATGTAGGCCCGGCCGGTCGCGGTGTCGCCGTCGATCCGGATGACGCCCGGATGGACGTTCTGCACGAAGAACTCCCAGAGGCCCTGCCCCCACTCGATCCCGGCGCGGATCGCCTCCCGGCCGGCGAACTCCTTGCCGATGTGCGGCCATCGCATGACGCCGCCGGGCGTGAACAGGGATTCGACGCGGTCGTAGTCGCGGGTCATCACCGCGTCGGTGAGCTCGCCGCGCAGCGCCTCGATCTCGACGCGGTCGGCCACGGCTTGCAGGTCGGTCATGTGGATCTCCCCCTCGCTCAGGTGGTGCGTCCAGCATCGAGGCAGGTCGCAGGGCGAACAAGGTAGGGTTCGTGGGGCGATCCATAACATGGGGGTTATCCGTGGAGCTGAGGGACATCGAGATCTTCCTGACGCTCGCCGAGGAACTGCACTTCGGCCGTACCGCCGAACGGCTGCGCGTCTCGCAGGCGCGCGTCAGCCAGGCCATCAGCAGGCAGGAACGGCGCCTCGGCGTGGCGCTGTTCGACCGCACCAGCCGGCGCGTGGCCCTGACGCCGGTCGGCCGCCGCCTGCGCGAGGATCTGCGGCAGGCCTACGACCTGCTCCAGGAGGGGCTGGCCCGGGCCGAGGCCGCGGGGGTGGGCGCGGGCCGCACGCTGCGCCTGGGCGTGTTCGGCCACGCCGGCTACGAGCTGCGCCCGCTCGTCGACGCCTTCCGCGCCCGTCATCCCGGCGCCGAGGTCCGGTTCAGCGAGGTCACCGGCGGCGACCCGTTCGCCGCCCTGCGCGCCGGGGACGCCGACGCGCACGTGTTGTGGTTGCCGGTGGCCGAACCCGATCTCACCGTCGGCCCCACCGTGCTCGTCACCGGCCGGGTGCTGGCGGTGTCGGCCGGGCATCCGCTCGCCGGGCGGGGCGGCGCGTCGCTGGAGGACCTGGCCGACGAGCATGTCGTCGACCTGGGCCCCGCCGCCCCTGAGTACTGGGTGGCGTCCATGGTCCCCACCCGCACGCCGCTGGGCCGCCGCATCCCGCGCGGGCCCGTCGCGCGGACGTTCCACGAGATCCTGGCCCTGGTCGCTGCCGGGCAGTGCGTCCATCCGCTGGGCGAGATCGCCGCCCGCTACAACC
>NZ_JBSFGJ010000461.1:0-7201 GCF_053596515.1 Nonomuraea sp. NPDC001684 | reverse complement strand
CGCCTTGAGCTGCGCGCCCGTGTACGTGCGCACCTGCACGATGTTGCTGAACGGCTGGACGGCGAACGCCTCGCCGTAGGTGACGACGCCGTCGCGAGACCGGGCCGGGCAGCGGCCACGATGGAGCGATGTCGCGAACCTCTCGTCACGAGGAGACAGCCGATGGGGAACGGTGCGGAGGGCTCGGACAGCAGGGCTCCGACGGCGGGACCGGCGCGGCGGGCGTGCGGTTCCGGGTGCTCGGGCCGTTCGAGGTCCTCGGTGCCCGCGGCCCGGTCAGCCCCGGAGGGCCGCGGCAGCGCGCCCTGCTCGCCCGGCTGGTGGCCGCCGCCGGGACGGTCGTCTCCACCGACACGCTGATCGAGGACCTGTACCAGGGCAGGCCGCCGGCGACCGCGGTGGGCTCCGTGCACGTCTACGTGTCGAACCTGCGCCGGGTGCTGGAGCCGGCACGCCCGCCGCGCACGCCGCCCCGGCTGCTGGTGGCCCGCCGGCCCGGCTATCTCCTGGCCACCACGGACGTCGACGCGCTGCGCTTCGCCAAGCTGGTCACCGACGCCGAGCTGCGCCCGCCCGCGCAGGCGCTGCCCCTGCTGGAGGAGGCCCTCGGGCTCTGGCGCGGCGTCCCCTACGGCGAGTTCGCCGACGAGCTGTGGGCCGCCGCGGAGGTGAACCGCCTGGGCGAGCTGCGCATGAACGCGATCGAGTCCCGCGCCCAGGCGCTGCTGGACGCCGGCCGCCCGCAACCGGTGATCCACGAGCTGGAGTCCGAGACGGCGGAGCACCCGCTGCGCGAACGGCTGTGGTGGTTGCGCGCCCTGGCTCTCTACCGGTCCGGGCGGCAGGCCGACGCGCTGGCCACGTTACGCAGGGCGCGGCAGGTCATCGCCGACCAGCTCGGCCTCGATCCCGGGCCCGAGCTGCGGGAACTGGAGAAGGACATCCTCCGGCAGGCGCGGTCGATCACCCCGCCGCCCGAGCCGGGGCCCGTGCGGCTGTCCCTCGTCCGCACCGAGGCCGTTCCGGCCACCGTGGCGCGTGGCGGTGAGGAGGCCACCGCGGCGGGCGGCGGTGAGGAGGCCGCCGGGCACGCCGGTGAGGACGCGTCCGCGCAGGCCGATCAGGCCCGGCGCGCGGCGCGGGGACGGCTGATCGGCCGCGAGCGGGGCCTGGCGGAGCTGACGGCGCTGTCCGGCGCGGCGCACCACAACGGCGTCGTGGTCGCCGCGGTCAGCGGCGAGCCCGGCATCGGCAAGACCCGGCTGCTGCAGGCGTTCCGCGACGAATGCGTGGACCTCGGACATCTGGTGCTGTGGGGCCGCTGCCGCGGAGGGGAGGGCGTGCCGCCGCTGTGGCCGTGGCTCCAGGTGCTGCGCGCGCTGGCCGGGACCGTGCCGCCCGCCGAGCGCCAGGCGCTGAGCGGGCTGCTGGACGACGACTGGCCCACCGGCGCGCCGGCCTCGCCGCACCGCCACCGGGCCGTCGCCCGGTGGCTCGTCGAGGCCGCGCGCGCCCGCCCCCTGGTGATCGTCCTGGACGACCTGCACTGGGCGGACTCCGCCACGCTCGAACTGCTCAGGGACGTCGCCGTGCTGTCCGAGGCGTACCCGGGCGAGCGCCCGCTGCTGCTGGTCACCGCCTTCCGCGACGCGGCGCACGACGACCGGACGGTCACCCCCGCCGCCTCCTTCAACCTCTCGGTGGACGAGGTCCTCTACCAGCTCGCCCGCTACGACCTCGTGCGCATCCGGCTGGGCGGCCTCGACGCCGCCGACGTCGGGACGCTCGCCCGGGAGATGGGCGTCCCGGTGGACGGCTCGACGGCCCAGCTGCTGACCCGGCGCACCGGCGGCAACCCGTTCTTCGTCCGCGAGAGCGTCCGGCTGATGGCGCAGGGCCAGGGCCTGGAGGTCGTGCCCGACGCGGTGTCCGACCTGATCCGCCGGCGGCTGGCCATGCTCGGGCCGCGGGCGACGGAGATACTCCAGCCGGCCGCCCTGATCGGCCGCAGCTTCGATCCCGGGCTGGTCGTCGAGGTGTTCCGGGCCTGCGCGTCGTGGCCGGAGCAGACCTACGAGCTGCTCGACTGGGCCGCCCAGGCCGGGCTGGTCACCAGCGGCGACGGGGTCATGACGTTCGTCCACGACCTGGTCAGGGAGACGCTGATCGCCGGCGTCCCGCCGCTGCGCAGGGGCGTGCTCCACCGGGAGGTGATGCGGGCCCTGTCGGCCAGGCCGAGCACCGACGTGACCGTCATCGCCCACCACGCCGTGGAGGCCGGGCCGCTGGCGTACCGGGAGACGGCGCACTGGGCCCGCGCGGCGGCCGGGCAGGCGAGCCGGCGCATGGCGCACGAGGAGGCCGCCGCCTGGTGGGGACGGGCCGTCGCCGCGCACGGCGCCTGCGACGGCGACCCCGCCCAGCACGTGGAACTGCTTCTGCACCAGGTACGCGCCCTGCTGGACGCCGGAGACGCGATGGGCGCGCGCGACCTGCGGGCCCAGGCCCTGCGCGTGGCCCAGCGCGCCGAAGCCGGCCCCGCCCTGACCGCCCGCGCGCTCACCGCACTGGACGCGCCGGCCATCTGGACGCTGCGCAACCCGTACGAACCGGTGGAACTGCGGCTGGTCGAGCAGTTCGAGGCCACGCTGAGCGCGCTGCCCGAGACCGACGGCGTCGAGCGGACGCTGCTGCTCGGCGGCCTGGCGCAGGAACTGTACAACGGCAGCGACGACGACCTGCGATGCCTGTCGCTGTCGGCCGAGGCCGTCGCGATGGCCCGCCGGATCGCGGACCCGCACCTGCTCATGCGGGCGCTGAACGCGCGCGCGCTGTCCGTGCCGCAGGCGACCCACATCGCCGAGCTCATGGAGATCGCCGACGAGCTGCACGGCCTGGCCGCGCGGACCCGGACGCCGGGCTTCGAGCTGCTCGCCCACATGATGGACACCCACTACCGGCTGGAGATGCACGACCTGGCCGGGGCCGACCTGGCGGCCGCCCGCTGCGAGGCGCTGCTCGACGACCTGCAACTGCCGTGGCCGCGGTTCCAGCACACCATGTGGCGGGCCAACCGGCTCACCCTGGCCGGCCGGTTCGCCGAGGCCGACGCGCTGTACGGCGAGGCCGAACGGCAGGCCAAGCGGATCGGCATGTGGTACGCGGGCGCCGTCGCGGTGAACGGCCGCCTCATGCTGCACTACCAGCGCGGCGCCATGGCCGAGGCGGGCCCGCTCATCGACCTGATCAGCGGCATCCACCCCACCGTGGAACACGACGCCCGGGTGCTGGAGCTGTGCGCCCAGGGGCGCCGGAGCCAGGCCGTGGCCCTGGCCGGGCAGGGGTGGCCCGCTCCGCCGATGGACTGGTCGTGGCTGACCATGACCTGCCTGCAGGGCGCGGCCCAGGCCGCCGCGGGCGACGTGGCGGCCTGCTGGACGACGTACGAGAAACTGCTGCCCTACGCCGGGCGGATCTCCGGGGGGTCGGCGGTGGCCTGCATAGGGCCGGTCGACCACTTCCTGGCCGTGCTGGAGACCGCGCTGGACGCCGGCACCGACGCCGCCGGGGCCTGACGGGCCACCGGTCTACCGTGTCCCGTCGTCGTGCCAGCGGCCGACCAGGTCGGCGTACAGGGGGGACCGGTCGATCAGCTCCCGGTGGGTGCCGGTGAGCACGGTGGTCCCGTCCATCAGGAGGACCTGGCGTGCCCTGACGGCCGAGCTGATGCGGTGCGCGATCACGACCAGGGTGCTGGGCCGGGCCGCCAGCGCCGACTCCGCGCGCAGCTCGGCGGCCGGATCGAGGTGGCAGCCCGCCTCGTCCAGGATCAGGACGCCGGCGGGGGAGGCGTGCACGCGGGCCAGGGCGACGAGCTGCCGCTCCCCGGCCGACAGCGCGGACGGCTCGTCGATCTCCCCGTCGAGGCCGCCCAGCCGCTCGACGAGCGGCCCGGCGCCGACGGCGGCCACGGAGGCGCGCAGGCGCTCGTCGTCCGGGCTCTCGCCGAGCGGCCACAGGTAGGCCAGGTTCTCCCGGACCGTCCCGGCGAAGACGTACGCCTCCTGCGGCACCAGCGCGATCCGGCTGCGCACCGACGCGCCGGGGATCGAGTCCAGGGGCCGCCCGCCGAGCCGCACCCGGCCGCCGGTCGGCCGGAGCAGCCCGGTCATCAGCAGGGCCAGCGTGGACTTGCCGACGCCGCTGGGCCCGACCACCGCGAGATGCCCGCCTTCGCCGATCGTCAGGTCCAGGTCCCGCACGACCGGCGTGGCCCGCGCGGCATAGGCGAACGTCAGGCGCTCGGCCCGCAGCTCGTGACCGGCCGGGACGGCGGTCGCCGGCGTGCCCGCCTCCGCCGGGCCGGGGACGGCGATCGTCTCGGCGATCCTCCGGGTGGTCGCCGCGAGCCCGACCCCCCACCCGCCGAGGGTGTCGAGGATCGTGCGCAGCGCCGGCTCCAGACCGGTGAACAGGTACGTCACCGCCCCCACCACCTCTCCCGCGCTCAGCCGGCCCCCCTCGATCAGCGGACGCGACAGCAGGAGCAGGCCGACCAGCGGCGCGTGCGCGCCGAGCAGGACGGCGACCCGACGCCCCGTGCCCGCCCAGGCGAGCGCGCGGGCCGCCGCGGCCTGCGCGGACACCAGGGCCCGCAACGTGTCCGCGGCCTGGGCCCGCGCCCCGCAGGCGGCGACGTCGCGCAGCCCCGCCACGATGGGCGTGGCCTGCGCGGTCAGCCGCTCCTCGGCGAGCACGAGCGCACGCTGCCGGGCCGTCAGCGCCGGCATCAGCCTGGCGAACGCGGCCAGCGTCAGCACCAGCGGCCCGGCGGCGACGGCGGCGGCCACCGGCGACAGGACGAGCAGCCCCACCAGCGCGGCGATCACCGACATCCCCAGCTCACGGCTGGTGCGCAGCATCGTGGACACGAGCTTGCGCATGGTCTCGACCTGCCCGGTGAGGCGGCTGAGCGCGGCGGCGTCCGGCGCCTGGCCACCGTCGGCCGCGCGGCGGACGGTCGCCCCGGCCACGGCGCGGACCAGCTCGTCGCGCATGGGCTCGACCACCGCGGCGAGATGCGGGAACATCAGCCGGGTCGCGACCGACCTGACGACCATGGTCGCGCCCAGCAGGCCCAGCCAGGCCATGCCGACGCCCGGACGTCCTGCCAGGAAGCCGCGGTCCACCGCGGTGGCGACGAGCAGCCCGGCCAGCAGCGCGGGCGCCGACTCGACGAGCGACCACGCCAGCGCCGGCAGCAGCGGGCGCCGCCGGGCGCGCAGCAGCCCCGCCAGGAACCGCCAGGGCCGGACGGCCTGCCGCCGGTCCGCGGCGGCCCCGGTCACCGTGCGGACGTCCATGTGTCCTCCTCGTCCCGTCGCGGGGTGTCGGCGTGCTCGGCGGCGAACAGGGCGCGGTAGGCCGGGTCCCGCCACAACTCCTGGTGGGTGCCGCGCCCGCGCACCCGGCCGGCGTCGAGCCAGACAACCAGGTCGGCCAGGGCGGCCGTGGCCGGGCGGTGCGCGATGACCAGACGGGTGCGCCCCCGCATGCCCTCGGCCAGGGCACGGCTCACCCGGGCCTCGGTCGCGGTGTCCAGGCTGGAGGTGGCGTCGTCGAGGACGGTCACCCGGGCCTGCCGCAGGAACGCCCGCGCCAGCCCCAGCCGCTGCACCTCACCGCCGGACAGCGGCGCGTCCGCCGCCGGGGTGGCGTAACCGAAGGGGAGGCGGCGGATCACGTCGTGCACGGCCGCGGCCTTCGCGGCGGCGCGCACCGCCTCGGGGGCGCACGCCGGAGCGCCGTAGGAGATCACCCCGGCGATGTCGCCGCCGAGCAGCATCGGGCGTTCGAACGCGTACGCCACGGCATCGCGCAGCAACTGGGGATCGACGTCGCGCAGGGGCACGCCGTCGAGGAGGACCTGGCCGACGTCCGGGTCCGCCAACCGGCCGGCCAGCAGCGCGAGGGTGGTCTTGCCCGCGCCCGAGCCGCCGACGACGGCGGTCATCACCCCGGCCGGTATCTCCAGGTCGACGCCGTCGAGCAGCGGGGCCTGCCCGCGCCGCACCGTCACGCCGCGGAAGGAGAGCGTCCCCGGGCCGGGAGGCAGCGGCCGCGTGCCGGCGGCCGGGACGGGCAGGGCGAGCACGTCGTGCACGCGGACCGCCGCCGACCGGCCGAAGGCCATCCCGAGCAGCGGGTCGATCTGTTCGACGAACACCAGGCCCAGGGCGGTGTAGCCGGCCGTGGCCGGCAGCGCGCCCGCCGGCAGCCGTCCCTGCGCGACGCAGAACCCCGCCACGGCCAGCACGACGACCTCCACCAGCGGCAGGATCAGGGTGATCCGCCACACGCTCTGCGCCTGCGCCCGCCACAGGGCGTGCCCGGCGGCGCTCAGCTCGGGCAGCGGCCGCAGCACGCGGGCGATCTCCCGGTCGGCGGTGCCCGCGGCCCGGACCGTCCGGATGCCGGCCAGGGTCTCGGTGAGGCGCGCGGCCAGCCGGCCCTGGGCCCGCTGGTAGTCGCCGTACAGGCCGGAGACCCGGGCGACGAACACCCGCATGACGACGAGCGCGACCGGGACGCCGCTCAGGAAGGCGACGCCCACCCGCCAGTCGATCGTGAAGAGCGCGACGACGCCGCCCGCCGACAGGACGAGCCCGGACGCGATCTGCAGCAGCGTCGCGGGCACGTAACCGGTGGTCGCGGTGTTGCCCACGAGGCGGTTGACGAGCTCCCCGGCGGGAAAGGCGCCCGCGCCCGCCGCGTCGGTCCGCAGCACCCGGTCGATCGCGCGCAGGCGCAGCAGCCTGGTGGCGGCGGCGACGGACGTGATCCCCGCGACGCCCGAGACGACGTCGGCGAGCGCGGCGGCCAGGAGCAGCGCCGCGAGCTCGGTGTAGGCGGCGGTGGAGCCCGTTCCGGCGAGGACCGCGTTCACCGCCGCGCCCACCGCCGAGGGCAGGGCGAGGGAGACGGCGATCGAGGCCGCCGCGGCGACGGCCGTCCCCGCCAGCGGCGCCCAGGTCGCGCGGGCCGTCCAGGCGATGAGCCGGTCGCCGTGCCGGTGCCCGACGTTCATGAGAGGTCCCTTCACTCCATCGGCTCGATGGCGTGGGTCGTGGGTCGGCGCGGTGGGGGGCCCCCGGGGGGGGCGGCCCCGGGGGGGGGGGGCGCGGGCGGGGGGAGGGGGAGC
>NZ_JBSFGJ010000460.1:0-7229 GCF_053596515.1 Nonomuraea sp. NPDC001684 | reverse complement strand
CTCACCGCCCAGCCAGCGCGTCAGCCGTGCGTCGTAGGGCTCGATATGGTCCCTGAGCGCCTGTTCGGCAGCCACCGCTCCACACTGTCGGACAGGTGCAGCCTTCCCTCCCCCACCAGTTGAAGCACCACGCTCGCCGTGAACGACTTGGTCACGCTCCCGGCCCGGAAGCGCCCGTCCACCGGGGCCGGCCGGGCACTGTTCATCGTCGCCTTGCCACTGGCGGCTCGCCAGGTCCTGTCCCCGTCGCGAACCTCGGCGATCGCGGCCACCGCACCCCCTGCGACGACCTTGTCCAGCATCGCCCGCAAACTCGGGCCCTCCGCCGCCGCCGTGGCGGCCATGGCGGGCGTCGCCGTCAACGACACGGTCAAGCACGCCACGACGGCCGCACTGGTACGTCTTCCCCTCACGCCACTCCTCCGATTCGGCGGAGTCCGGCTCTCGGCCTCCGCCGTATCAAGATCCGGCACGAGAGGGCGGCACGGCGTCGGAGTAATCCCCTACGGAAACCCTGAATCCCCACCGACGATCTCCGCCCTGGGAAGGACGTCTGGTTGGCCTTCTGGCCAGCCGGCAGGGCTACGAGGCGAGCAGATCGAAATGGAAGCCGACGAAGAACAGCCCCAAGGACACCCACTTCAACGTCATCGGAAGCTCCGGATCCTGCAACGTCCGGCCGGCCCTGACCGCGAGCAGGCCCGCGGCCCCGCCCAGCATCGACCCGAGCAGCAGCCCCAGATACCAGGGCACGTCGGTCTGCTCCTCGACCAACGCGACGGCCGCCCCTGTGACGACACCGACGATGAACGGCCCCCCGGTGGGCCTTTTCGCCATGAACCGGGTCAGCCGCGCGCCATAGCGGCTCAGCCTCTCCGGCCCGACCAGGTCGACGACGACCGCCGCGCCGGACACGAACGAGAGGATCTTGCCGAAGCGGCCCCACCAGATCATCGGCAGGCCGAGCAGATCGTTGCCGAGCGTGGACCTGCCGTGCAGCCACAACCCCCACGCGTCGAAGTAGCTGATGTCCGCCACGAACGGAGCATAGAAGCGGGCTCCGGCGACGCCCAGGTTTGTCGATGCTCGGTTTTTGCCGGGGTGGGATTCGCGTGAGCGAATCCCAGAGACCGCCTTTACATTGTAGATTCGGTAAGGATGCTCGCGCTCAGCCGGGCGCACAGGTCCCACACCGCGTTCTGGTTGCGTTGGTCGAGCGCGCTGGCCGGCAGCGGCTTGCGGCGGCACCGGTCGTCGAAGTAGGCGCCGGTCAGGCCCTCCACCTCCGTGCTCGCGGCCAGATGGATGCTGGAGCGGGCCGATCGGGTCAGGTCCGACAGGAAGAGCGGCGCGACGACCTTCAGCACCAGAGGCGCGATCGGCCGGTAGAGCCTCGGGAACGCGCCGATCGGGGTCGCCCTGTTCATCGGCGTGTAGCCGTGCCCGGGGTAGACCACGTTGGCCGTCACCCCCGTGCCGCGCAGTTCCCGGGCGAGCCGGGCGGTCAGCGCCATCGTCATGGTCTTGGTGTGGTTGTAGTGGCTGAACGTCCACCCGATGAAGCGCCGCTCCCCCAGCAGGTTGTCGTGCTCGATGGGCCCGCCGGGGATGCCGCCCGTCAGGTTGACGACCCGGGCGCGGCCGGCGCGCCTCAGCTGCGGCAGCAGCAGGTGGGTGAGGGTGAACGGGGCGAGGACGTGCGCGGCGAACATCTTCTCCACGCCGTCGTCGGTCAGCTCGCGGCGCGGCCGGTTCAGGCCGACGTTGTTGACCAGGACGTCCAGCGTGTCATGGCGCTCGGCGGCCTGGGAGGCGATCTGGCGCAGGCCCTGGAGGCCGGTGAGGTCGGCGGCGAGGGCGTCCACCCGATCGTGTCCGGCACTGGCGCGGATCTCCTGCGCGGCACGCTGCGCCCGGCCGCGGTCGATCCCCACCAGGACGACGGAGGCTCCGAGCTTGGCCAGGCCGCGCGCGGTCTCCATGCCGATGCCCCCGGTGCTGCCGGTGATCAGGGCGGTCCTGCCGGTCATGTCGTTCAATGTCATCTGCGCTTGTCTCCTCTTGGTCGGGACGCTGGTGTCAGCGCGAGATCAGTTCTTGCGTGAGCTCATGGAGGCGCAGGGTGTCGTCCCGGTCGAAGGCGCGGCCGCCGCGAGCAGGGTCTCCCCCTTTCCGGCGGTGCTGCCGAGGGCCACCACGTGAGCGCCCTGCCGGAGGTGGTGAAGGGCCGGCCCCTTGCCGAGCCCGTCGGTGCCGCCAGTGATGATCACGGTCTGCATGTTCACCTGCTCTCGTCGGCACGTCCACCGAAGTGGATATGACATATCCGCTTACGCGATGGAGCCTAACACGAAGCGGATATGCTGTATCCAGTTAGCCGACGGACGGATGCCATGAGCGAAGAGACACCGGCGCTGCGCCGCGACGCCGAGCACAACCGGCAGCGCACCCTGGCGGCGGCGCGGGAGGTGTTCGCCGCGCGCGGGCTGCAGGCCACGCTCAACGACGTCGCCCACCACGCGGGGCTCGGCGTCGGCACCGTCTACCGCCGGTTCCCCAACAAGGAGGCCCTGGCCGAGGCCGTCTACGCCGGCAAGCTCGACGACATCCGCGCCGCGGCACAGGCCGCGCAGGCGGCACAGGACGCCTACCAAGCCCTCAGAGCCTTCATCGAACACGCCCTGGAACAGGCCGCGACCGACCGCGGGCTGCGCGAGCTGATGCGGCGGGGCGCGGGCCAGAGCGAGCTGATCGAGCGGGCCAGGGAAGGCATCGCCGAGTCCTGCGGCCGCCTCATCGCCCGCGCCAAGGAGCAGGGCACGCTGCGCGCCGACATCACGGTGGGCGACATCGCGCCCATCGTCTCGATGATCGACTCGGTGATGGACCTGCCGTCCTCCGGCGCCGCGCAACCGTGGCGCCGCTACCTCGCGCTCATCCTCGACGGCCTGGGCACCGGACGAGGCACGCCCTGAAGGCAGCGTTAAGGAGGCCGCCGCAGCCTTAAGGACGGCCCACAAGTGTTTCCCAAGTCTCCTGGCACATCTTGACGGCAGAACGCCGTTCCCTGAGGAGAAGAGGAAACATGAGCATTCGACGTCTGACCGCGGCCGCCCTCGTCGCGGGTGGGCTCGCTTTCGGCGCCGTGACCGGCTCCGCCATGCCTGCGTCCGCCGTGTCCGCGTCGGCCGTGTCGGGGTCGTGGCACCTCGCGGGGTACTACCAGTACCGCGACCAGTGTGTGCGGGCCGGTTTCAGCGCCGTCACCAGCGGGGGCATCGTCCAGGATTTCCGGTGCGAGGTGTCCGGCTCGCGCTTCGCGCTCAGCCTCTTCTACTGATCAACGTGACGGCGGCGGCCTGCTCGGCCGCCGCCGTGCGGCCGTTGCCGGGAACGTCCGAATCCGATCAGGCATGAGGTTGTGGCGTGAGCATGAGCACGACAGGCACGGACGAGCGGGTGAGCGCGGATCTCCACCTGCTGGAGGACCTGGTGCGGGCCGCCCTGCGACGGTCCGCCGAGGACGGGTGGGACGTCCGCCACCGCCCTCCGTGGACGTACGTGGCTCCCCGGCAGGCCGGGACGCGGGACCAGGGTTGGAAGCTGCACGTGTCGGCGACGCCGCTGTCGGCCCCCGTCGTGCTGGCGCGGGCGGCCGAGGTGCTGGTGCGGCATCGGTGCCCGTTCAAGTTCGCGGCCACGTTCGCCGACCTGACGGGCCTGCTGTCCAGGAACGTCCATCGGGGATCGGCCGGCAAGTTCATCACCGTCTATCCCCCGGACGACGAGGCGGCGGCGGCCATCGCCGAGGATCTGCACCGGGCCACGTACGGCCTGCCGGGCCCGCCCGTCCTGTCCGACCGGGCCTACCGGCCGGACAGCCTGGTCCACTACCGCTACGGCGTGTTCTCCGCGCGCAGCGTGCTCGACAACGACGGCGTCTACAGCTCGCCGCTGACCGCCCCCGACGGCGCCTGCCTGGTGGACCGGCGCAACGCCTGGTACTCGCCGCCGGAATGGGCCGCCTGCCCGTTCGAGTCCGGCCGGGCCCCGGTGCGGACCGCCGCGCCGGAGGCCGTCGAGCTGGCCGGCCGGTTCGTGGTGCGGCAGGCGATCCGCCACGGCGCCAAGGGCGGGGTGTTCCTGGCGGAGGACCGGCTCTCCGGCGCCCAGGTCGTGATCAAGCAGGCCCGCCCGCACATCAGCGCCACCCTCCAGGGCCAGGACGAACGCGACCGCCTCCGCCACGAGGCCGACATGCTGGACCTGTTCGGGCCGCTCGGCGTCACCAGCCGCAAGGTCGCCCTGTTCACGCAGGGGGACAACGTGTTCCTCGCGCAGGAACACCTCGACGGCGCCGTGCTGACCGCCTGGGCGGAGCAGGCGAGGGCCGCCGACCCGGACGGCTGGCCGCACGTGGCGCTGACCGCGGTGCGCGCGCTGACCGGCCTGGTCGCCGCCGTGCACGAGCGGGGTCTCGTGCTGCGGGACCTGACGCCGAACAACGTCATCGCCGGCCCGGACGGCTCCTGCCGGCTGGTCGACCTGGAGATGGCCGCCGTCCCCGGCACGCCCGTCACCAAGGCCTACACCGCCGGGTACGCGCCGCCCGAGCAGGTGCGCGGGCCGATGTACGGGCCGGCCGCGGGGGCCGCGGCGGACCTGTACGCCCTGGGCGCGACGGTGCTGCACCTGGCCACGGCGTGCCGGCCGCTGCTCGGCTCCGACGACCCGCCCGCGGGCCGCTCGTGGGACACCCGGGTGCGCGGGCTGGTCGAGGTGGCGACCGAGGGCGACGCCGTGGCCTCGGCGCTGCGGCCGATGATCCTCGGCCTGATGCGCGAGAACCCGGCCCGACGCTGGGACCTGCGGCGCGTCGGCGCCTTCCTCGACGACCTGGGGCCACTGCCGGCCGCGGCCCCGGACACCACGCCCCGGCCCGCGACGGCCGCGGGCCGGGGCACCACGGCCGCAGGTCAGGGCGCGACGGCCGCGGGCCGGGGCGCGGCGGCCGCGGGGGTCGGCCGCCGTCTGTCCGTCGCCGGTCAGGAGCGCCTGCTCCGCGACGGGATCGCGCACACGCTCCGGCGGATGGACCGCGATCCCGGCGCCCGGCGTCTGTGGCCCGTCTCCGGATTCGGCGAGACCGCCGACCCCTGCGCCGTGCAGTACGGCTCGGCCGGGGTGCTCGCACTGCTCGCGTCGGTCCTGAACACCTCCGACCTGGACACCCCGGACCTGGACACCGCGGATCTGGGCACCCAGGTTCTGGGCACCGGCGAGGTCGGGCGGGGCGAGGTCGCCGCCGCGTTGCGTCACGGCGCGGCCTGGACGCTCCGGCGGCTGGGCAGTGAGGCCAGGCCCTCGCCCGGGCTCCACTTCGGCCGGGCCGGCATCGCCTGGGGGCTGTACGAGGCCGGCCGCGCCCTCGGCGACGACGCGCTGCGCACGACGGGCACCGACCTCGCGCTGACCCTGCCGACGTCGTGGCCGAACCCGGACGTCTGCCACGGCCTGGCCGGCACCGGCCTGGCCCTGCTGCACCTCTGGCGGGCCACCGGCGACGAGCGCTTCCGGGAGCGGGCGGCACACTGCGCGGACGCCCTGCTGGCGAGCGCCGAGCGCACCCCCGGCGCCGTGCTGTGGCCCATCCCCGAACGTTTCCCGTCGGCGCTGGCCGGCGCCGTGCACTACGGCTTCGCCCACGGCGTCGCGGGGATCGGGACCTTCCTGCTCTCCGCCGCCGCCCCGGGTGGCGACGAGTACCTGGAGACGGCCCTGCTCGCCGGGCGGACACTGCTGGCCGCCGCCCAGCGCACCGGCGCGGCGGCCTGGTGGCCGGAGTTCCCCGGCGGCGGCGTCCGGATGACGCACTGGTGCAGCGGCTCCTCCGGGGTCGGCAGCTTCCTCCTCCGGCTCCACTCCGTCACCGGCGAGCCGGACTTCCTGGACGCGGCGAAGGCCGCCGCCGTCGCGGTCCGCGGCTCCCGGCTGTCCTCGGGGACCGCCGCCTGCCACGGGCTGGCCGGTGACGGGCAGTTCCTGCTGGACATGGCCGGTCTGCTGGGCGACGAGGACTACCGCGCCCAGGCCGCGGAGCTGGCCGCCTGCCTGGAGGCGCGGGCGGTGCTGCGGGACGGGCTGCTGGTGGTGCCGGACGAGAACGGCGACACGGTGAGCTTCGGCTGGAACACCGGTCTGGCGGGCGTCCTGGACTTCCTGCTGCGGCTGCGTCACGGCGGCCCGCGTCCGTGGACGGCCGACGTCCCGGCACCGGAACCGGCACTGGAACCGGCACCCGCACCCGCACCGGCGGGGTCGTGAGCGGGACGATGCTCCGGCTGGGGTTCCGGTTCTCCGGCCTGGGGCGGTACGCGGTGTGCCTGACCGCCGAGGGCCGCCATCCCCTGGCGCCGGAGTTGTGGGACCTGACCGACGCGCGTCCCCGGTCCCGCGTCCTGCGGTCCTGGGACGGCGAGAGCCCCGCGAGCACCGCGGTCCCGACGGACGACGGCGCCGTCCTGCTGAGCCGGGCCGGAAGCGGCGGGACGCACCGGCTGCTCCTCGTCGTCCCGGACCGGGACGGCACCGGCTGGTCGGCGCACGACCTGGCCGCCGTCACGGGGGGCGGGCTCAGGCTGGTGGCGGGCCGGGGCGCGGGAACCGCCGCGCTGGCCTTCCGCACGACCCCGGCGGGCGGCACGGCCGTGTGGCGGCTGTCCGGCCGGGCCGAGCCGCCCGAGCTCGTGGCCGGTGTGCCGGGGCCGCTGGCCGGGGGCGTCTGGCTCGACACGTCCGGCAGCCTGCTGGCCGTGGCCGTGCCGGCCGGCCCCCGGACGCGCACGGTGGTGCTGGACCTGTCCGACGGCGCCGTGGCCCCGCTGCCCGGCCTGGAACGGCGCGAGCGCCTGCTGCTCGCCGCCCCCGAAGCAGGCGTCCTGCTGACCGCCCGCGAGACCCGGGACGGCCACCGCCTGGGCCTCCGCCCGCGCGACTCGGACGCGCCCACCGTCTTCCCCGAGGAGCTGAACGCCGTCGAGGGCGCCGTCACCCCGCTCGCCCTCGACCCGGCCGGCCGGCGGCTGGCACTGGCGGTCACCGCGGGGGTGCGCTGCCGCGCCGTGCTGTACGACCTGGCCGAGGGCGGTTTCCGGGAGGCGGGGCCGGCGACCGGCACGATCCTGCCGATGGCCGCCTGGAGCGCGGGCGGGCTGCGGCTGGTGCGTTCC
>NZ_JBSFGJ010000459.1:0-7269 GCF_053596515.1 Nonomuraea sp. NPDC001684 | reverse complement strand
GGCCTTCCGCGGACGTCGCGGTGCGTTCGCGGTAGTTGATGCGGGTGTCGGTACCGTAGTCGACGAGGAGGACGCCCAGGTTGGCGGTCGGTTTGTCCAGCTTGAGACGCAGGCTCACCGACGGTGTCCCCGACAGCCGCGTCGCGTTCTCCAGCGGCGGGGTCAGGAAGGCCAGCCTGTTGGGGTTGGCGGTGGCGGGATTGCCGGCCATCGCGATCTCGGTCTGGGCGGTGTCGAGATAGCTGCCGGAGCCGGTCGAGGGCTTACGGCCCAGGGAACCGTCATGCTGTGGCCGCAGAGTCATCGTGCGCGTCGATGCAGGCCAGTCGGCCTGGGTGACCCATCGGCCCGGGCCGAGCTGCACGTCGGCGCGCGGCTGACGCATGATGTCGTTGGGGACGCCCATCAGCTCGTGGTCGAACCACTTGTTCAGGGTGGTGAGCCACACGTCGCGGCGGGCCCAGAACGGATCGAGGTGCCCGTACTGGGTCACCCACGCCTTGCGCTCCACGGTGCGGGGCAGCTTGGCCCACCACTCGGAGAACTGGCTGCCCACGACGTTGCGGTCCTGCATGCCCATCACCGAGAAGACGCTGGCGCGGACGTTGCGCGCCTTCGAGATCGGCCCGGTCCGGTAGTTGCGCTCGTCCCAGTAGGCGTTGTAGTTGCCGGTGGCGTCGTCCGAGCCCTCGCGCAGGCGCTGGTGCACCGCCGCGCATTTCTCATCCGGATCGAGGTCGACCCGCTGGGCCAGCTCCTCCTGCCCGCCCTTGTACCAAGTGACGGTGCCGTTGTTGCGCGATGTCTCGTATCCGCTGGTGTAACCCGAAATGTTCACGATCGTCGCCAGCCCCGGCACGCCGGTGCCGGCCACGCCGACACCGAGCGCTCCCTCATAGGAATGACCGATCATCCCGGTGCGTCCGGTGGTCCAGCCGGCTTCGACCGGATCGCCCTTGTCGTCATAGGCGATCACCCGGCCGTTCAGCCAGTCAACGACCGCCTTGCCGCCCAGCACGTCGGAAGCACCGTAAGTGGTCGGGCAACCATCGGACAGCCTGGTGCCGATCATGTCGACCGACACGAACGCGTATCCGCGCGGCACGAAATAGTTGTCCCAGTACATCGGGAACTTCGTTACGTTCCCGTTCGCGTCATACTTCTTGTGTTCGATCTCGTAGCCGACACCCGGCACGTCGTAATACGGGCTTTCATGCATGATCACCGGGACCTTCAGCGCGGAACCCGACTCCTTCGGCCGGATGATGTCCACCCGGACCAGATCCTTCTTGCCGTCCCCGTCACTGTCGACCGGTGACTGCACCCGGACGTGCTCGCGGATGGCGTCCTGATAGGAGAAGACCGGCTGCGTGAGCCCGCCGGAGACCTTGATCTCCGGCTCCGCCGTCGCGGACGCGACGGGGGCAGCGGCCACTACGAGCGGGAGCTCAAGCGCGACTGCGGCGAGGAACCCTCGCCATCGGGGGTTTGACATGCGGTCTCCTTCGAGGATGGTTACGCGGGATCAGGGCGCCCTCGGCGATGTCGGAGAAGCCCTGATCTGGGAGCCACGCCGTGATCTCGTAGCCGTACGCGGGCCGGCCGGGCCGGATCGCCAGGACGCCCTCCAGCACGCCCTTGAGCATCTCCGTCACCTCCTCACCCATGGAATCTCCACACTTCCGCTACTCAGTAGTGCTTACTACCAGTACAAAGTAACACTGACTACTGGTACTCAGCAACACCGAATAGCGTCGTTCACCTCCTGCGCGGGGACCGGCCGGGAGAGCTGAGCGGACAGATCGGTGATCGAGCCGTCCTCGACCGGCACCCGGATGGCGACGCCGTTCAGGCGCCCCGCGAGCTCGGGCAGCACCTGACCGACCATGCGGGCAGCACCCGTGGTCGTGGGGACGATGTTGACGGCCGCTGAACGCGCCCGGCGCGGGTCCTTGTGCGGGGCGTCGAGCAGCACCTGGCCGCCGGTATAGGTCGCGAGCGGGGCGGAGTGGACCGTACTCGGATCCGTGGCAAGGGTGGATTCGAAGGGCTCCAGGTGGGACGGCCGCCGTGCAGGTGCCCGCGCACAGCGTCAGGCCCGCAACTACGACCGGATGATCAAAGTATGCGGCGGCGCTGCGGCTGCGGACGGCGGAAACCGAGCAGGTCCTGCGGCGTTTCATGAAGGGCAACGGCCCCAAGCACCCGGTCTACCTGGCCCTGGAGGAACCCGGCCGGGTCGTGCGTACGATCTTCGCCTGCGACCATCTCGCCGACGAGCGGCTACGCCGGGAGATCAATGGCGGACTGCAGGTCGCGGAGAACTGGAACAGCGCCAACGGCAAGATCTTTTACGGGCGCGAAGGCGTGCTGACCGGGGCCGACCGCGAGCACGCCGAGGTGTCCATGCTCACCTTGCACCTGCTGCAGTCCTCATTGATGTTCATCAATACCCAGCTCCTTCAGGCCGTTCTGCGAGATCCGCAGTGGCCGGCAAACTCACCGAGGAAGATCGGCGTGAGCGGCCCTCTGGCGGATCAGCGCACTGGCGCTGGCGCCATCTTCTGCTTCCTCGGCCGCCACGCCTCCACCCGGGTGTGTGGGCCCGATTGTCACCGAACCTCCCGCGGTGTTTGGATGGGGATCATGGCCCTCGACGAGCTGCGCGACCTCCTCATCCGCCATGCTCGACCTGATCTCACCACTCCCATCGAGGATGTGCTGATCTTCAAGGCCGAACGCCCCCGGCCACCGACACCGACGACCTACGGCAAGGTGCTGGCGCTCGTCGCCCAGGGCACGAAACGGTTCGCGCTGGGCGACCGCCTGTACGAGTACCACGAGGGGCAGTACCTCGTCGCCTCGATCGACCTGCCGGTGACCGCCCATTTCGCCAAGGCCGACGCCGAACGACCCGGGCTCGGGGTCGGGCTGACCCTGCATCCGGCGGCCATCGCGGAAGTGTTGCTGCAGGCGGGCCCGGACGACCTGTCGGAGCTCGGCGACGATGCGCCGCCCGGGCTGGCGGTCAGCACCGCCTCCGCCGAGCTGCTCGACGCGGTCGTCCGCCTGCTGCGCCTGCTCGACCGGCCCGGCGACATCACCGTCCTCGCGCCGCTCGTCAAACGGGAGATCCTGTGGCGGCTGATCACGGGCGAGCAGGGCGCGATCGTGCGCCAGTTCGGGCTTCCCGACAGCAGCCTCAGCCACGTCGCCCGCGCGGTGCAGTGGATCCGCGACCACTACGCGCAGCCCTTCGGCGTCGAGGACGTTGCCAGACTGGCGGGGATGAGCGTCTCGGCCTTCCACCGCAACTTCCACGCCGCCACCGCGATGAGCCCGATCCAGTTCCAGAAGCAGATCCGCCTCCAGCAGGCACGGCTCCAGCTCGCCGCGGCGCCGGGTGACGTCGCCGCCGTCAGCCGGCGCGTCGGCTACACCAGCCCGTCCCAGTTCAGCCGCGAGTACCGTCGCCAGTTCGGCGCGCCGCCGAGCCAGGACGCCAGGCGCCTCACTCCAGCACGCGATCGAGACGGATCGGCAGGGATCTCTGCCTGACGCCGGTGGCGTGCCAGACGGCGTTCGCGATCGCGGCGGCCGTGCCGACGTTGCCGATCTCGCCGGCGCCCTTGACGCCCATGGGGATGCCGGGCTCGTGGTCGGGTACGAAGTCGGCTTGGATGTCGGGCACGTCGGCGTGCGCGGCGATGTGGTAGCCGGCGAAGTCCGCGTTGACGTGCCGGCCGGAGACCGGATCGCGCAGGCCCTCTTCGTGCAACGCCATGGAGAGCCCGCCGATCATTCCGCCGACGACCTGGCTGCGGGCCATGAGCGGGTTGACCACTCGGCCTACCGCGAACATCCCGAGCAGCCGCCGCACCCGCACCTCGCCCGTCATCGGATCGACGGTCACGTCGGTGAACACGGCGCTGAAGGCGTGCCGTTCCAGGGACGGCAACCCGCCGAGCGAGCTCGTGGTGTCGGCCGTGACCGTCCCGCGGCGGCCCTGGCCGCGTAGCTTCTCCGCGGCCTCGATGATCGCCCAGCCCCAGGACGTGGTTCCCCGGGAACCGCCCGCGCCCCACGCGGGACCGAGGCCGCTGTCGGAGATCCGGAGCCGGATCCGGTCCGTGCCGACCGCCAGCGCGTCGGCGGCGATCGCGGTCAGCGCGGTGCGCGCGCCGGTGCCGAGGTCGGTGGCGCCGACGGCGACCGTGAAGGTCCCGTCCGCCTCGGCGGTGATCGTGGCCGAGGAGGGGAAGGCCCCGACGCTGAAGGACGTCGCGGCCAGCCCCGTGCCGACCAGCAGAGGCCCCTCCCGCCGCGTCCGCGGCCGGTGATCGCGGGTGTCCCAGCCGAACCTGCGGGCGCCTTCGCGCAGGCACGCGACCAGATTGCGGCTGCTGAACGGCAGGCCGGACACGGGACCGACCACCGGCTCATTGCGCAGCCGCAGTTCCAGCGGATCCATGCCCAGCCGCTCGGCCAGCTCGTCCATGGCGGATTCGAGGGCGAACGACCCGGGCGCGGCGCCCGGTCCCCGCATCGAGTACGGCGGCAGGATGTCGAGCGGCACCGCGCTGAGCCGGGTTCGGATCGCGCGCACCGCGTAGAGCGTCTTGGTGAGCTCGGTGCAGCCCTCCAGGTACTCCACCAGCGGCGAGATCTCGAACGCCGCCTCGTGGTGGATCGCCCGCAGCCGGCCGTCCGCGTCGGCGCCGATCCGGATCAGCTGGTCGGTCGCGGGCCGCATCGCGGTCGCCAGGAACACCTGGGCACGGGTGAGCGTGACCCGCACCGGCCGGCCGAACAGCCGCGCGGCCATCGCGGCCAGGATCAACTGCGGGCCGCAGAGCCCCTTGGAGCCGAAGCCGCCGCCGACGTGCTCGGTGCGGACGCGTACCAGTTCCGGGCTCAAGGAGAACAGCGTGGCCAGGGTGCGGGCCACGGAGAAAGGTCCCTGGTTGGAGTCGATCGCCTCCAGGTGCTCTCCCTCCCACCACGCGGTCGCCGAGTGCGGCTCCATGGCGCTGCAGTGTTCCTCGGGGGTGCGGTAGCGCTCCTCGACCACCACCTGCGACGCGGCGAGCTCCGCCGCCACGTCGCCGACGTCCACGGGCTCGTCGAAGATCGTCACCGCAGGACGGCTCGCCGGGTGGTCGGCGGTGAAGGCCGTGTCGTGCGGCTCCTCGTCGTAGATCACCGGCAGCGCCTCGGCCGCCGCCTGGGCCTGTTCGAGTGTCTCGGCCACGACGAGCGCGACGGGCCGGCCGGCGAAGGGGATCACCTCGTCCTGCAACAGCTGCAGCTGGCCGTCCGGGCCGAAGAAGCCGCCCGCCGCCGGGTCCAGCCGAGGCGCGTTCCGGTGGTCGATCACACCCAGCACGCCGGGCATGCTCTGGACGGTGGAGACGCCGACGTCCCTGACGCGGCCCCGGGACACGGCGGCCAGGACGACCACGCCGAAGGCCAGGCCCGGCACCGGCACGTCGGCGGCATAAAGGGCGGTGCCGGTGACCTTGGCCCGGCCCTCGATCCGCGGCCGCGCCGCCCCGACCGCGTTCGTCATGGCAGGAGCTCCTCAAGGACGGTCTCGATGAGGTTGCCGGCCAGCCGCACCTTGTAACCGTTGCCGGGCAGCGGTTCGGCGGCGGCCAGTTCGGCGTCCGCGGCGGCACGGAACGCGCCGGGCGTGAGGGGAGCGTCCGACAGGAAAGCCTCGGCGGTGCGGGCGCGCCAGGGCCGCGAGGCGACCCCGCCGAGAGCGATGCGCACCGAGCCCTCGTCCGGGTCGAGCGCCGCCGCGACCGAGACGGTGGCGAAGGCGTAGGACGCGCGCTCGCGGACCTTCCGGTAGCGCGAGCGCGGGGACACCGCGCTCCCGGGCAGGGCCACCGCGGTGATCAACGCGCCCGGCGGCAGCGCCGTCTCGCGGTCCGGCGTGTCCCCGACCGGCGGGTAGAAGTCCGCCAGCGGGAGCTCCCCGGGGCCGTCGAGCGTCTCGTAACGCACGACCGCGTCGAACGCCAGCATCGCGACCGCCATGTCGGAGGGATGGGTGGCCGCGCAGCTCGGCGTCCAGCCGAGGACGGCGTGGTTGTGGTGCTCCCCGGCGATCGCGGGACAGCCGGTGCCGGGGACGCGCTTGTTGCACACCTGCGCGGCGAAGTAGGCGCACCGGGTCCGCTGGAGCAGGTTGCCGCCCACCGTGGCCATGTTGCGGAGCTGGCCGGACGCGCCGGCCAGCACCGCCTGGCTCAGCGCCGGGTAGCGCCGCCGTACCTCGGGGTGGGCGGCGAGGTCGCTGTTGGTCGTCGTGGCGCCGACGACCAGCCCGCCGTCCGGCGCCTCGGCGACGCCGGCGAGCGGCAGCCGCCGTAGGTCGACCAGCCTCGTGGGAGCCTCCACCCCGGCCTTCATCAGATCGACGAGATTGGTGCCGCCGCCCAGGTACCGGGCGCCGCCGCCGGCTGCGATCAACGCTTGACGGACGTCCGCCGCGCGTTCGTAGGCGAACTCCCTCATCCCGCGATCTCCTTCCGGGCAGCCGTCTCCAGCACGGCCCGGACGATGGACGGGTAGGCGCCGCAGCGGCACAGGTTGCCGCTCATTCGCTCCCGCACCTCCGCCGCGTCCAGCACCGGCGCCGGGCCGCCCGGGGACACGTCGGCGGTGACCGCGCTGGGCCAGCCCGCCGCGTGTTCGGCCAGCATCCCGGCCGCCGAGCAGAGCTGCCCGGACGTGCAGTATCCGCACTGGAAGCCGTCGAGCCCGATGAACGCCCGCTGCAGCGGCAGCAGCTCGCCGTCACCGGCCAGCCCTTCGACGGTCGTGACCTCGGCGTCCTCGGCGGCCACCGCCAGCATCAGGCAGGAGACCACCCGCCGGCCGTCGAGGAGCACGGTGCACGCGCCGCACTGGCCGTGGTCGCAGCCCTTCTTGGGGCCGGTGTGGCCGACGTCCTCGCGCAACGCGTCCAGCAGCGTCGTGCGGTTGTCGACGTCCAGCCGGTGCGGCACGCCGTTGACCTGGAGCGAGATCACGCTGCGGTGATGGTTCGTCATCGTCCTCCCTCTCTCGGGGCTACGTAATCAGTTCCGCGCCGGGCGGACGATCCCCGAAGCTCGCGCGTCCTTGCCCATTCCTGCTCACGAGGCGGGCGGCTCTCGGCGGCGATCAGCGCGGCCAGGACGGCCACCACGACGGCCGGCCCGACCAGCGGCGGCAGGACCGCGGCGACCGGCGCGGCGGCAAGGACGGCGCAGGCCG
>NZ_JBSFGJ010000458.1:0-7283 GCF_053596515.1 Nonomuraea sp. NPDC001684 | reverse complement strand
CGCTCGTGCTGGTGCTGCCGCCGTTCGCGGCCGGGCTGGCGTTCTTCCTGGCCTCGCTGCCCGCGCTGGCCCGGCGGCAGCGCGCGTTCCTGCTGGCCGACGAGGAGCTGGCCCGGTCGATGACCGCGACGGCCGCCGGGCTGCGCGACATCGAGGCGTGCGGCCTGCAGGGCCGCGAGGACGAGCGGCTGGCCCGCCAGGTCGGCGCGCAGCGCGACGCCGCCCGCGCCCTGGCCAGGGTGACCGCGGTGCGCACCGCCGCGCTGGCCGTCGGCGGCTGGCTGCCCGTCGTCCTGCTGCTGGCCGGCACGCCCTGGCTGCTCGACGGCGGCGCCCGGCCCGGCGTGATCGTCGGCGCGCTGGCCTACGTCACCCAGTCGCTGGCCCCCGCGCTCGGCGGGCTCGTCCAGGGGCTCGGGGTGAGCGGCGTGCGGCTCGTGGCCACGCTGCGCCGCATCGCCGCCGCCGCGCCGCCCCGGCCGCCGTCCCCGCCCAAGGTCCGTCCGTCCGGGGGAGACGTCACGCTGCGGTCGGTCACCTTCGCCTACGGCCCGCACTCGGCGCCGGTCCTGGACCGCCTGGACCTCACCGTCCCCGAGGGCGACCACCTGGCCGTCGTCGGCCCGAGCGGCGCGGGCAAGTCGACGCTCGCCGCCCTGCTCAGCGGCGTTCTGCGGCCCGGCGAGGGTGAGGTGCTGGTCGGCGGCGTGCCCGCCGACCGCGCCGACCCCGCCGCCCGCGTGCTCATCCCCCAGGAGGCGTACGTCTTCCGCGGCACGCTGCGCGACAACCTCGCCTACCTCGCGCCCGGGTCCGGCCGCCTGGACGAGGCCGTGGCCGCCCTGGGCGCCACGGACCTGGTCGAGAGCCTGGGCGGGTACGACGCCACGCTGGACCCGGCGGCGCTGTCGGCAGGGCAGCGCCAGCTCCTCGCGCTCGTCCGCGCCCACCTGACCGATGCCCCGCTGGTCATCCTGGACGAGGCCACCTGTCACCTGGACCCCGCCGCCGAAGCCCTGGCAGAGAACGCCTTCGCGGCCAGGGGCGGCACGCTCATCGTGGTCGCGCACCGCCTCACCTCCGCGCTGCGCGCCCGCCGCGTCCTGCTCATGGACGGACCCCGGATCACGATCGGCACGCACGACGAGCTGATCCGGGTCTCGCCCCTGTACGCCGACCTGGCCGGCCACTGGCAACCGGAGCCCGTGTCATGACATTTGCAGACGAGTACCCGCCCGCCGAACGGCAACCGGTCACCGACCGCCTTCACGGGCGCGACATCCCTGACCCGTACCGCTGGCTGGAGGACCCCCTCGACCCGCGGACCGGGGAATGGCTGGCCGCGCAGGACCGGCTGTGGCGGGAGGCCGCCGCGTGCCTGCCGGACCGCGAGCGCTTCCTGGCCAGGCTCACCGAGCTGAGCGTCACCGGCCTGGTCACCCCGCCCGTGTGGCGCGGCGGCCGGCGCTTCCACCTGCGGCAGACCGGCTGCCAGGAGCACCCGGTCCTGTACTGCGACGACCGGCCCTTCCTGAACCCGGCCGACCGCGACCCCACCGGCCTGACCACCCTGGACGACTGGCAGCCCGACCCGCAGGGCCGCCTGGTCGCCTACCAGATCTCGCGCAGCGGCGACGAGAAGGCCGACCTGTACGTCGAGGAGGTCGACACCGGCAAGCTCGTGGACGGCCCCATCGGCGGCTGCCGCTACTCGCCGGTCGCCTGGCTGCCCGGCGGCGAGGGCTTCTACTACGTGCGCTTCCACGAGGGCGTGCACCTGCACCGGCTCGGCGTCCCCGACGACGTGCCCGTCCTGACCGGCGGGCCGGTCTCGTACGGCGTGCAGCTCAGCGCGGACGGCCGCTGGCTGACGATCTCCGCGGGCGGCACGGCCGGCAACTCGCTCTGGCTGGCGGACCTGTCCGGCGGCGACCCGGCCCGGCCGGAGCTGCGGGTCGTCCAGGAGGGGACGCACGTGCGCACGGCGGGCGCGGTGGCCTCCGACGGCCGCCTGTACCTGCTCACCGACCGCAACGCCCCCCGGCGCCGGCTGTGCGTGGCCGACCCGGCCGAGCCCGAGGTGTGGCGCGAGCTGGTCCCCGAGGACCCCCGGGCGGTGCTCGGCGCGTTCACCCTGCTGGACGGCGACCGCCTGCTGGTCTCCAGGACCCGCCACGCGATCGGCGAGATCGCCGTGCACGACGCCAGGACGGGGGAGCGGCTGGGCGAGGTGCCCCTGCCCGGCAGCGGCTCGATCGCCTCGCTCAGCTCCCGGCCCGAGGGCGGCCACGAGGCCTGGTTCACCTACACCGACGCCGTCACCCCCGCCGAGATCTGGCGCTACGACGCCCGCACCGGCGCCGCCACCCTGTGGGCCGCCCCGCCTGGCCGGGTCGCGCTGCCCGACGTGCGGAGCCACCACGTCGAGTACACCTCGGCCGACGGCACCCCCGTGCGCATGGTCGTGGTCGCGCTGTCCTCCGGCTCGGGCCCCCGCCCGGCGATACTCAACGGGTACGGCGGCTTCGGCATCCCCCTCATGCCCGGCTACGCGGCCGACTCGCTGGCCTGGGTGGAGTCGGGCGGCGTGCTGGCCATCGCCAACCTGCGCGGCGGCGGCGAGGAGGGCGAGTCCTGGCACCGCGACGGCATGCTGGAACGCAAGCAGAACGTCTTCGACGACTTCGTCGCCGCGGCCGAGAAACTGGTCGCCGACGGCTGGACGACCCCGGAGCAGCTCGGCATCTGGGGCGAGTCGAACGGCGGCCTGCTCGTCGGCGCGGCCCTCACCCAGCGCCCCGACCTGTTCGCCGCCGCCGTCTGCTCGGCCGGGCTGCTGGACATGGCCCGCTACCACCTCAGCGGCCTCGGCCCGTCCTGGACCGGCGAGTACGGCGACCCCGCCGACCCCGACCACCTGGCCTGGCTGATGGCCTACTCGCCCTACCACCACGTCCGGCCGGACGCCGACTACCCGGCGACGCTGTTCACGGTCTCGGCCGCCGACACCCGGGTGGACCCGATGCACGCCCGCAAGATGTGCGCGGCCATGCAGTGGGCCCAGGGGACCAGGGGGGCCGGTTCCCGTCCTGTCCTGCTGCGCCATGAGCGCGACGTCGGCCACGGCGCCCGCGCCGTCAGCCGGTCCATCGCGCTCGCCGCCGACGTCCTGGCCTTCCTGGCCGCCCACACCCGTCACTGAGCGGGCGGGGGCGGGCCGGGACGGCGGAGGGAGGTCAGATCCAGCCGGACTCGCGGGCGATGCGGATGGCGTCGATGCGGCTGCGCGCGCCCAGCTTGGACGTCGTCCGGCACAGGTAGTTCCGGACCGTTCCCTCGGCCAGGAACAGCGACGCGGCGATCTCCCCGATGGAGGCGCCGTCGGCCGCCGCGCCGATCACGTCCAGCTCGCGGGGGGTGAGCGGCGGCTCCTCGGGGCGCATGGCCGCGATGGCCAGCTCCGAGTCGATGACCCGCTCGCCGTCGGCGACCCGGCGGATGGCGTCGGCCAGCCGCTCCGGCGGCGCGTCCTTGGCCATGAACCCGCGGACGTGCACCTCCAGCGCCTGCTTCAGCAGCCCGGGGGTGCCGACGCCGGTCAGGATCAGCACGCCGCAGCCGGGCAGCTTCTCGTGCAGCTCGCCGGCCGCGGCGAGCCCGTCCATGCCGGGCAGGGCGATGTCCAGCACCGCCACGTCCGGACGGCACGACTGGGCGGCGGCCAGGATGCGGTCGCCCCGCTCGACTTCGGCGACGACCTCGATGTCCTCCTCGTAGGCCAGCAGCGCCACGAGCGCCCCTCGTACCAGGTTCATGTCCTCAGCGAGCAACGTTCGAATCACCATGGGGTCCTTGCGGTCGACCAGGCTTGCAACGTCCTGCGGGCCACTCAATCCTGACGTAAAGCCCGCACTGTGGAAAGTCCTCCTAAGTGACGGTAAAGCCGCCGCCGGACAAGTGGACGCTCATTTGGGGAATGCTCATGGCCATGAAGCCTCGAGTGAAGCCCCTGCCTCCTGCGGAATGGGACGACTTTCAGCAGGCGAACCCCCAGAACGTGTTCACGACGCTGGGCCGGCACCCCGCGCTCTACCAGGGCTGGCTGCGCTTCGGCGGCGCGCTGCTCAACGGCGCGCTGCCGGCCCGCGACCGCGAGCTGGCCATCCTGCGCACCGCCTTCCACAGCGGCAGCGCCTACGAATGGGCCCATCACGCCCGCATCGCCCGCGAGGTCGGCCTGACCGACGTCGAGATCGAGTCGGTCCGCCAGCTCGACGCCCTCTGGCCGGTCGAGGACCGCCTGGTGTTACAGGTGGCCGACGACCTCCACTACGCGGGCGACCTCACCGACGCCACCTGGGCGGCCCTGTGCGACCGCTACGACGAGGTGTGCAGGATCGAGCTGGTCGTCCTCGTCGCGCACTACGCCATGCTGGCGCTGGTGCTCAGGACGTTCGGCGTGCAACTGGAGGAGTGATCCTGCCGCGGGCGGACGCTCACGCGCCCGCCCGCGGCAGGATCATCGTCACGCCCGGGACCGAGCCGATCGAGGCCAGCGCCTTGCCGGCGTCGGCCAGGCCGATCGTCCGGGTGACGAGCTGGTCGGGGTGCAGGATCCCGGCCCTGATCAGCTCCAGCATGGGCGGGTAGGCGTGCGCGGCCATGCCGTGGCTGCCCAGCAGCCGCAGCTCGTGGCCGATCACGCGGTCCATCGGCACCGGCGTCGCGCCGCCCGGCAGCAGGCCGACCTGGACGTGCCGCCCCCGCCTGCGCAGGCTCTCGACCGAGGCCGCGCACGTGCGGGGGCTGCCCAGCGCGTCGAGCGAGACGTGCGCGCCGCCCCTGGTCAGCTCCCTGACCTGGGCCGCCGCGTCGCCGGCCGAGCCGTTGACGAAGTGCGTGGCCCCGGCCAGCTCCGCCAGTTCCAGCGCGTCGGTGCTGATGTCCACGGCCACCACCCGCGCCCCGGACGCCGCCGCGATCATCACGGCCGACAGCCCGACCCCGCCGCAGCCGTGCACCGCCACCCACTCTCCCGGACGCACCTCGCCCACCTGGACGACTGCCCGGAAGGCGGTGGCGAAGCGGCAGCCGAGCCCGGCGGCGGTGGCGTAGGCCATCTCCTCGGGGATCGGGACGAGGTTGACGTCGGCGTGGTCGACGGCGACGTACTCGGCGAAGGAGCCCCAGTGGGTGAAGCCCGGCTGGGTCTGCCGCTCGCACACCTGCTGCTGGCCCGTGGCGCAGGCCGCGCAGGTGCCGCAGGCGCAGATGAACGGCACGGTGACCCGCGCCCCCGGCAGCCAGCCGCGCACGTCGGGGCCCACGGCCTCGATCACGCCCGCCAGCTCGTGGCCGGGCACGTGGGGAAGGACCTTGATGTCGGGGTCGTGCCCCTGCCAGCCGTGCCAGTCGGAGCGGCACAGCCCGGTCGCCTCGACCCGGATCACCGCCCCGCCGGGCGCGGGAGTGGGATCGGGCAGCTCGCGCACGTCGAGCTCCCCGCCGAAGATGTCAAAGGCAACCGCTCGCATCTCATGAGCTTAGAGTGAGTCGCCGCAGGTCGCGCAAGGCCCGGTGGGAGGGCGAGCCGGGTTCGGTGGTGTAGAGCACCAGCCGCAGGTCGTCGCGGTCGGGCACCGGGAGCACCTGGCAGATGGCGTCGATCGTGCCGACGGCCGGATGGGTGACCTGTTTGCGCTGCTCCCTGCGCACCTCCACCTCGTGCCGGGCCCACAGCTCGGCGAACTCGGGGCTGAGCGCCAGCATCTCGGCCACCAGCGCCTGCAGCGCCCGGTCGTCGGGGTAGCGGCCGGCGGCCACGCGCAGGTCGGCGACCGAGGCGCGGGCGAAGCGGCTCTTCTCCTCGTCCGACAGGTGCTCGGCGATTCCGGGTGACCTGAACACCCAGCGGATCACGTTGCGCCCGTCGGGCGGCAGGGAGTCCAGGTCGCCCATGAGCATGCCGGCGAGGGGATTCCAGGCGCGCAGGTCGTAGCGGGCGTCCAGGACGTAGGCGGGGACGTCCTCCAGGAAGGCGAGCAGGTGCAGGATGCCCGCGGGCACGTCCTCCCTGATCCGGGGCGTCTCCAGCACCTGGCCGGCCAGCCGGAACAGGTGGGCGCGCTCGTCCTGGTCCAGCATGAGCGCCCGGCCGAGCGCGCCGAGCACCTGCCGCGACGGGTGCGGGCCCCGGCCCTGCTCCAGCCGGATGTAGTAGTCGATCGACATCCCGGCGAGCTGGGCCACCTCCTGGCGGCGCAGGCCGGGCGTGCGCCGGCGTCCGCCGCCGGGCAGGCCCACGTCGGACGGGGTGACGCGGGCGCGCCTGCTGCGCAGGAAGCCGGCCAGTTCGTCGCGGTTCATGCCTCCATCCTCCGTCCTGAGGCCAGGTGAGCGGGCGCGCGAAGGTGGTACCGCTGATCCCAGCCTCCGCGGGTCTCTCCCGTCCCCGCCACGGCCTGGGAGAACGTTGGGCCATGACGACGACTGCCCTGATCACGGGCGCTAACAAGGGGATCGGTCACGAGATCGCGCGGCTGCTGGCGGAGCGGGGGATCACCGCGATCGTGGGGGCCCGCGACGAGGAGCGCGGACGGGCCGCCGCCGGGCGGCTGGGCCTGCCGTACGTGCGGATCGACGTGACCGACGAGGAGAGCGTGGCCGCCGCCGCCAAGTGGATCGAGGCCGAGTACGGCTCGCTCGACATCCTGGTCAACAACGCCGGCGTCGCCGGCGGGCTGGACGGGAGCGTCCCGAGCGCCCTCACCGCGCAGCAGTTCAGGGACGTCTACGAGACGAACGTGTTCGGCGTGGTCACCGTGACCAACGCCATGCTGCCGCTGCTGCGGAGATCGCCGGCGGGCCGGATCGTGAACATGTCCAGCGAGCTGGGCTCGATCAGCCTGGCGCTCACCCAGGACAGCCCGTTCTGGGACCTCAACTTCGCCGCCTACAACTCCTCCAAGACCGCGCTCAACATGATCACTGTCTGCTACGCCAAGGAGCTGATGGGCACCTCCGTGAAGGTGAACGCCGCCAACCCGGGCTACTGCGCCACCGACCTCAACGCCCACACCGGCTTCCGCACCGCCGAGCAGGGCGCGGCCATCGCCGTACGGCTGGCGACCCTGGACGCCGACGGACCGACCGGCGCCTACCTGGAGGACGACGGACCGATCGGCTGGTGAGGTGTGGACACTTGCGTACTGGACAGAAGGGGGCGATGGGACGAGATCTGGACAAAGAGCGGTTCTCCGAGGCGGAGTACGCGCGCTTCGGAG
>NZ_JBSFGJ010000457.1:0-7314 GCF_053596515.1 Nonomuraea sp. NPDC001684 | reverse complement strand
GGCCGACGCCCGGGGAGGCCGTCGCGCGGCTTCGGGCGGCGGGCGCGCCGCGCGTGGCCGTCGCCCCCTACCTGCTGGCTCCCGGCTTCTTCGCCGACCGGATCCGCCGGGCCACCGCCCCGGCCGTCTGCGCCGACGTGCTCGGCCCGGCGCCCGAGCTGGTGGACGTGCTGCTGGAGCGGTACGAGGCGGCCCTGCGCGAGCGCCTGCCCGTGGCCGGCTGAGCCACTCAGCACCGGGCCCTCAGCACCGGGCCCTCAGCACCGGGCTCTCAGCACCGGGCCGTGATCGCGCCGGTCCTCGGATCGACGCTGACCACGTCGGGCCGGCACGCGCGGGTGCGGGCGTCCACCAGCGTCAGCCGCCAGTCGGCGGGGTAGGAGGCGGTCCAGGCCAGCAGCTCGTCGGCGCGCTCGGCGGTCATCGTGCCGGTGCCCGCGTCCGCGGCCTTCACCACGGCGGCGCTCAGCTCGTTCACGCCGTCGCGGGCCGTGGCGTCGCCGAACCAGCCGGGCGGCTGCCGGACCGTGGGCCCGCACGCGCCGGTGGCGGCCAGCTCGCCGTTGAGCCAGACCAGCCCGTAGCTGCCCGACGGGCAGGTGAGGGCGAAGGACACCTTCCCGGCCTTCGACTCGAAGGTGAACGTCTCCCGCCTGCCGCCCTGGGTGTAGCCGTGGAAGAGCGGCGGCCGGAGCTGGGCGCGCGTCGGCGCGGGCTGGGCCAGGGAACCGGCCCACACGTCCCGGGCGGCGGGGGCGGACACGGGAACGGGCCGGGCGTCCACGGTGAGCACCGTGACGGCCGTGACCGTCAGGGCCGCCGCCGCCGCCACCGAGGCCGCCGCCCGGCCCCGGCGCCGCCGGATGCGGCGGGCGCGGGCGTCCACGTCGGCCAGCCGCACCCCGCCAGGGGGCGCGTCGGCGGTGTCGTGTTCGAGCAGGTCGCGCAGGTCATGCAGGCGCTGTTCCGTCATCGTCAGCTCCCCGTCTCCGCCGCGGCCCTGGCCGCGGGGTCGAGCCGCAGCTTGGCCAGCGCGCGGCTGGCCTGGCTGCGTACGGTGGACACCGAACAGCCCACGATCTCGGCGATGGCCTCGTCGGGCAGGTCCTCGAAGTACCGCAGCACGACCACGGCCCGCTGCTTGGCCGGGAGCGCGGCCAGGGCGGCCCTGAGCGCGTCCCGGGTGCCGAGCCCGGCCGTGTCGTCCGCTTCCTGGGGACGGTCCGGGAGCTCGCCCGTGGCCACCTCGCCCCGCCAGCGCCGCCGCCACCAGGAGGCGTGCGTGTTGGTCAGGATGCGGTAGACGTACGGGTCGGGGTTCGCGCCGACCCGCCGCCAGGCCAGCCAGGCCCTGGCCAGCGCGGTCTGCGTCAGGTCTTCGGCCGTGGCCCAGTCGCGGCACAGCAGGTACGCCGTCCTGAGCAGGCGGGCCGAGCGCTGCTCGACGTATCGCTCGAAGTCGGCACGATCCCGCATCGAGGGGTCCTCACTGTCCGGTGATGTTCACCGATCACTACGCCGAAGACCCCCGCCCGCGTTGCACGGCCTCAGTAACCCCTGTAGTCGCGGCGGCGGTCGCGGCGCTCGCGCTCCAGGGCGCGGTGCTCGTCGCGGATCTGTCGGCCGACCTCGCGGGCGTCGTCGCGCATCTGGCGGCCGACCTCGCGCCAGTCGTCGCCGTGCAGCGCCCGCCAGTGCTCCCGCCAGGCGGCCAGGCCGCGCTTGACCGGCTGGGCGCGGGAGTCGCCGAGCACCTTGACGTCGCCCATCACGGCGTAGGCGCGCACCCGGATCACCGGCACGTTCATGCCGGGGGCCGCCTCCAGCACGTCGACCTTCTTGTCGCCCATCACGGCGACGCCGTCGAGGTCGACGTTCACGCCGTCGGGCACGATGATCTTGACGTCGCCCATCACGGACACCGCCGTGACGTCGACCACGTCCGTGCGCACCTCGGCCTCGCGCAGGTCGAGCAGCACGTCGCCCATGACGGCGACCGCGCCGAGCTCCTGGTCGATGCGCCAGGTGCCGCGCCGCTTGGTGTCGCCCATGATGCCGACGAACCAGCGCCGCTTGCCGCCCTCGCGGGCCGGGGCGGGCGTGGGCGCGGGCCCGCCGCCCACGGGCAGGTCCTGGGTGAGCAGGGCGAGCTCGGCGTGCGTGGTCGCGGTGTAGGCGGCCTCGGTACGGTCGGTCAGCTCGGCGAGCGTGAGCCGGCCCTCGACCGAGGCGACACGGAGCTGTTCCACGACGGCCTCGCGCTCGGCGTCCGACGCGCGCACCTCACCCGGATCTGTCATAGACGCAACATATCGCGTCTTGGGCCGGTTGGGGCTCCTCCCCTGGGAGGAACATCCGTACACCCTTGGATGGGTTCCGGGGCCTCCAGACCGACCCTCAGCGTGCTCCGGCGACCGAGGGCTGCGAAGACGCTAGGGTCCTGTCATGCATGAGGAACAGCTCTATCGCGCGGCGTTGAACGGCGAGACCGAGACCGTGGGCAAGCTGCTCACCGGCGGCGCCGACCCCAACAAGGCCAGCGAGGGCGAGGAGGCCGGGCTGCCGCTCTGCGCGGCCGCCGCCTGGGACCGCGTCGAGGTCGCCGAGGCGCTGCTGGCGGCCGGGGCCGATGTCAACGGCCGCGAGGCCGGCGGCTGGACGGCGCTGCTCTGGGCCGCCGCCAACGGCCACGCCGCGACCGCGGGCGTGCTGATCGAGGCCGGGGCCGAGGTCGACGCGGCCAACGACGACGGCGACACGCCGCTCACGCTGGCGGCCAGGCGCGGGGCGCTGGGCGTGGTCCAGACGCTGCTGGAGGCGGGCGCCGACCACGAGAAGTTCGACGGCGACGGCGACAGCCCGCTCGACATCGCGGCCGACTGGGTGGGCGTGCACCTGGAGTCCGCGCTGCTCGACCAGATCGCCCAGGAGGGCTGGGAGTACGTCGTCGGCCGCCAGTACGCCAAGGACGGCACCGAGCTGGTCACCGTGGCCGGCCGCTCCCCCGACGGCTCGCAGACCGAGCAGGTGCAGGCCCAGCGGGGCCACGCCGCCGTGGCGACCGTGCTGGAGGACGCGGCGGGCGTCCACACGCCCGTCGACCAGCTCGTCGCCAGGGCCGTCGCCCACCGCGACGTCGACGAGGACGCCGAGACCTGGTGGATCGTGGCCGACTCGCTCGGCCGGCGGGCCGACGACGAGACGTACGAGGCCCTGTCCCGGCTGTGCGTGAGCGAGGACGCGCGCGAGCGGGAGTTCGGGGTCGACGCGATCGCCCAGTTCGGGTTCGCCGACGGCGAGAAGCCCTACCTCGACCGCACGCTGGCGCTGCTGCAGAAGATGGTGACCACCGAGGGCAACCCGCAGGTGCTGCGCTCGGTGCTGGCCGCGCTGGGCCACCAGGGCGACCCGCGCGCGCTGCCCGCCGTGCTCGACATCATCGGCCGGCCAGGCCACAAGCGCACGATGACGGACGCCATCGCGCTGGCCGACGTCCTGCCCGCCGACCACGAGGAGGGCCTGTCGCTGCTCATCGAGATGTCCCGGGACGAGGAGGCCGAGATCCGCGACTGGGCCACGGCCGGTCTGGCCGGGCTGTCGGCGGACACGCCCCGCATCCGGGAGGCGCTGGCCGACCGGCTGGCCGACGCCGACCTGCGCACGGTGGCCGAGGCGGCGCGGGGGCTCGCGGCGCGCGGCGACGAGCGGGCCGAGCAGGGCGTCAGGCGGGTGCTGGAGGAGAGCGACGACGACTACGCCAGAGACCTCGTCACGGGGATCGGCGGGGAGTGACCCTGTCGCCCCCGGCGGCCGCCCGCTGGGCGGGGCCGCCGGGGGCCGGGTTCTTGCCCTGGAGCAGGGGCCGCCCGCCCACCCGGTCAGTCCGACAGGGCGGCGCGGAGCTGGTTCAGCACGGCGCGCAGGATGCGGGAGACGTGCATCTGCGAGATGCCGAACTCGGCGGCGATCTCCGACTGGGTCATGTTGCCGTAGAAGCGCATCAGCAGGATGTTGCGCTCCCGCGACGGCAGGGCGTCGATGAGCGGCTTGACAGAGTACTTGCCGAGCAGCGTGTCCAGCGACTCGTCCTGCGAGGGCAGGAAGTCGCCGAGGTCGGCGCCGTCGTTGTCGCCGCCGACGGGGGCGTCCAGCGACAGGGCGCTGTAGGCGGTGGAGGCGTCCAGGGTGAGCAGGACGTCCTCCTCGGTGATGTTCATGTGCGCGGCGAGCTCGGAGACGGTGGGCGAGTGGCCGAGCGTCTGGGTGAGGTCGGCCGTGGCCTTGTTGAGCTCCAGCCGGCGCTCCTGGTAGACGCGCGGCACCTTGACGGCCCAGGTGCGGTCGCGGAAGTGCCGCTTGACCTCGCCGACCATCGTGATCATGGCGTAGCCGCGGAACTCGTGGCCGAGCTCGGGGTCGAAGCCGTTGATGGCCTTCATCAGGCCGACGTACGCGGCCTGGCGCAGGTCCTCCATCGGCTCGCGCTGGTGGCGGTAGCGACGGGTGACCTCGGTGACGAGGGAGTCGTACATGGTGACGACGCGCTCACGGATGCGGGCCTTGTGCTCGTCCGAGGCTTCCGGCCTGTTCATCTCAGCCAGAAGCTGTTCGGCGGTCATTTCGTCGAGTGCGATATCCAGGACGGCCATCTGAGTAGCTCCATATGCCCGAAGGCGGCCCCGTCCATGGAAAAAGCCCAGGCAGAGGCACGCCACGTTTCTACGTGAGTGAAGCCCTCTGCTGGACTTCGGATCAAAGGATTCCCTATGGATCCCGATTTATCACCCTATATTAGGTCACAGATCGATCACAGCTTACCAGCTCACGGTCCCGACAGGGCGGGAGCCGTGGTCAGGACGTCGCGGGCCAGCGCGAGGTCGCCCGTCAGCTCGGCGGGGAAGGCGTCCGGCTCGCCCCTGCCGCCCAGCAGGAAGCAGAACGCGACCACGTCCGCCGTCAGGTGGGCGTCCGGCGTGCCCGGGGCGGTGTCGGTGACGCCGAGCGGGATGCGCCAGTCGCCGCCGCCCGCGCCGGTGAGCGTGAGGTGCAGGGTGCGGCCGGAGCCGTCCAGGCCGGACAGCAGCATCGTCCAGGGCAGCAGGCGGGCGCACAGGTCGGCCGTGGGGCGGATGTGCTCGGGCACCGGGTCGGGCAGGCGCACCCCGGCCGCCGTGGCGGCGTCGGCGGCGTGCACCCACGTCTCCAGGCTCCTGGCCAGGACGTGGTCGCGCACGACCGTCTCCATGCCGTCCACCGTGGCCGGGGTGGCCGGGTCGAGGCCGCCCAGGTGGCGGCAGAGGGCGTCGGCCTGGGCCCGCCAGTCTCGCCTGGTCTGCTCGGGGCTGCGGGCCCGCTCGTACGCCTGCACGTCCGCCGTGCGGCCGGCCGCGTCCCGGGCGGCCAGCGGCGGGCCGAGCACGGGCGCGCCGACGGAGGCGGCCAGCAGGCCGTCCTTGGCGGCCAGGTGGGCCACGAGCTCCTGGAGCGTCCAGCCCTCGACGATGACGCGTGCCCAGTCGTCGTCCGCGGCCGAGGCCAGCAGCGCGTCCATGGCGGCGACGCGGCCGGCGTACGGCAGCGCCCAGCCGGCGGTCGGCGCCGCGGGGCGGCGGCGGGCCCTGGCGCCGGCCAGGAGCTGCGGGCGCAGGGAACGGACCGGCACCGCCGGGTCCTCCATCAACGTGTCCAGATACAGGCGCTCGACAGGATCCATCACGCTTCTTCCTCCGCCAGCGCGTCGGCCAGGCGCCGCAACGCCAGCCGGATGCGCGACTTGGCCGTGCCCTCGGGCACGCCCAGCTCCTCGCTCACCTGCCGGTACGTCCGGCCGCCGAAGTAGGCCAGCTCCACCGGCCGGCGCAGCCCCTCGGGCAACGACGTCACCGCCTGCCGCACGCGCTCGGCCTCCTCGGCGGCCAGCACGGCCTCCTCCAGCCTGGCGGGCTCGCGTTCGAACAGCCTCGGTCCGAGCGCGGAGACCCGGCGGCGCTCCTCGGCGCGCACGTGGTCGACCGCGCGGCGGTGGGCGATCGTGGCCAGCCAGGCGCGCAGCGGGCCGCGTCCGGGGTCGTAGGCCAGCGGGCGCTCCCAGAACACCAGGAACACCTCCTGCGTGATGTCCTCGGCGATCACGCGGTCCCTGGTGACCCGTAAGGAGAGCCCGAAGATCAGTGCGGACAGCCGATCGTAGACCTCCCCCAGCGCCGACTCGTCGCCGCCGACCACCCGCTGGTGCAGCAGGCGGTCGTCGTACGGTGCCTCCACTGGCACCACACTCCCGTGGTCCGGACCGAGGCGGGCGGGTGCGCCGCGACCCGAGCATGTCACCATTCGCCGGAAATGTTGAGGCGAACGCCCCCCGCCACCCGCTCCGCGGCCCCGCGATAGTGTCGAACGGACGACGACCGGAGGGATCACCCGCCATGGCCACCACCCGCACCGCCACCACGCAATGGAAGGGCGCCCTGCTCGACGGCTCGGGCACCGTCTCGCTCGACAGCTCGGGCGTGGGCACGTTCGAGGTCTCCTGGCCCTCCAGGGCCGAGGCTCCCGGCGGCCGCACCTCCCCCGAGGAGCTCATCGCCGCCGCCCACTCCTCCTGCTTCTCCATGGCCCTGTCGCACGCCCTGGCCGGCGCCGGCACGCCGCCGGAGTCGCTGCGCACGAGCGCGGACGTGACGTTCCAGCCGGGCGAGGGCATCACGGGCATCGTGCTCACCGTGCAGGGGCACGTTCCGGGCATCTCGGCCGAGCAGTTCCAGGAGGCCGCCGCGACCGCCAAGGCGAACTGCCCGGTCAGCAAGGCGTTGGCGGGCACCACGATCACCCTGAAAGCCGAACTCCTCTAACAGGAACGCATTCGCGTGCGACAATTGGGTCACATGCGCGAGGTCTGGCCGGGCGAACCCTATCCACTCGGCGGCACCTGGGACGGCGTCGGCACCAGCTTTGCCGTGTTCTCCGAGGTCGCCGAGCGGGTCGAGCTGTGCCTTTTTCACGACGACGACAGCGAGGAGCGGGTGCCGCTCCCGGAGGTCGACGGCTTCGTCTGGCACGGCTACCTGCCGGGGATCCAGCCGGGCCAGCGGTACGGCTACCGCGTCCACGGGCCGTACGAGCCGTCGCAGGGGCGTCGCTGCGACCCCTCCAAGCTGCTGCTCGACCCCTACGCCAAGGCCATCGACGGTGAGCTGACCTGGAACGAGGCGCTGTTCCCCTACTACTTCACCGATCCGTCGGTGCGCAACAGGGAGGACAGCGCCCCGTACATGCCGAAGAACGTGGTGATCAACCCGTTCTTCGAGTGGGGCAACG
>NZ_JBSFGJ010000456.1:0-7316 GCF_053596515.1 Nonomuraea sp. NPDC001684 | reverse complement strand
AGCAGCTCCAGGTGGCTGGGGACGCACTTGACGACGTCCACCCGGTGGTGGGTCAGGTAGTCGGCGAACGCGGCCGGGTCCATCGCGGTCTCGCGCGGCACCAGGTGCACCGTCCCGCCGGTGGTCAGCGCGCCGAACACGCAGGTCAGACCGAAGTCGGCGGCCGGCGTGGAGACCACCGCGAACGACCCGCCGGGGACGTCGATGCGGGGGAGCATCCCGTTGAGGTAGCTCAGGACGTTGCGATGTTCGGCGGCCACCGCCTTGGGGGTGCCGGTGGAGCCGGAGGTGAAGATCACGTGGTGCAGGTGTTCCGGTCGCACCGCGCTTTCCGGCCTGGTCTCCGGGAGGTCGGGCAGTCGGTCCAGTTCCAGGACCCGCACGTCCGGGCCGAGGCGGTCGGTGAACTCCGACATCGTGATCACGGCCCGGACCCCGGCGGCGTGGAGCATGGTCGCGATGCGTGCCGCCGGATAGGTCGGATCCATCGGCAGATATCCGCCGCCGGACTTCTGGATGCCGAACAGCGCGCTCGCCAAGGAGGCGCCGGGCTCCAGCAGCACGCCGACGGCCTCGTCCGCGCGTACTCCGGCTTGGAGCAGCCAGTGCGCGATGCGGTTGGCGGAGGACTCCAGTTCGGAGTAGGTGAGGCTGCGGTCGGCGCCGACCACGGCGGGCGCGTCGGGGGTGGTGTCCACCCACCGTTCGATCAGGTGGTGCACGGCCTGGCCGGGCGCGTCCGTGGGCGCGGGACCGGCCAGGACGGGCCCGGTCACCGGCTCCAGCGGCACCGCGCCGACCGGCGCGTCCAGGTCGGACAACATCCCGTCCAGCAGGGTGAGGTACCAGTCCACCAGTCTGCGGACGGTCGCCTCGTCGAACAGGTCGGTGCGGTAGCCGAAGCCGCCGCGCAGCGGCGATCCTGGACCGCTGTCGAGCACGTACAGGTCCAGGTCGAACTTCGCCGTCCGCTCGGGGAGCTCGATGGAGGTCGCCTCCAGGCCGGGCAGCTCGGGACGTCCCTGGTCGGGGATGTAGTTGAGCATCACCTGGAACAGCGGGGTGGCGGCCAGGTTGCGTTCGGGCCGCAGCCGGTCCACCACCCGGTCGAACGGCGCTCCCGCGTGGGCGAGCGCTCCCAGCGCGGCCTCCCTGACCCGGTCCAGCAGCTCCCGGCCGGTCGGGTCGCCGCCCAGGTCGGTGCGGACCACGACGGTGTTGATGAAGCAGCCCACCACGCCCTCGGTGTCGGGATGGTCCCGTCCGCTGACCGGCACGCCGACCGCGATGTCGTGGACCGCCGACAGCCGCGCGAGCAGCGCCTGCAACCCGGCCAGCAGCACCATGAACGGCGTCATGCCCGGCGCCGACCGCACCTTGGCCGCCAGCTCCGCCGGCAGCTCCACCTCCAGCGACGCTCCCGCCGGGTCGGCCACCGCGGGCCGAGGACGATCCGTCGGCAGGTCGAGCACCGGCGGCAGCCCCCGCAGCCGTTCCGCCCACCAGTCCAGATCGGCCAGGGCCGGGACGGGCGCCACCTCCGCGTACTGGGCGGGCGGCGGGCCCGGCGGCGGGCGCAGTCCCAGCCGGGCGGCGTACAGCGCCGACAGCTCCGACTGCAGGAGGCCGCGCGTCCAGGCGTCCGTGGCGATGTGGTGGAAGGTGAGGGAGAGCACGTGCTCCGCGTCGTCCACCACGAACAGGACCGCCCGCATCGGCGGCTCCCGGTCCAGCGCGAACGGCGTGGCCAGCTGCTCGGCCACCGCCCGGTCGACCTGGGAACGGTCGATGGTCACGGTGGTCACCGGCACCTCCGCGGCCGGCCGTACCTCCAGGACCGGTTCGGCGCCGGTGGCGACGATCACGCTGCGCAGCACCTCGTGCCGCTCGGCCAGGTCCCGGACCGCGCCCAGCAGCGCGTCCGCCTGCAGCGGCCCGCGCAACCGCAGGGTCATCGGGACGTTGTAGGCCGTGCCGTCCGGCTCCAGCTGGGCCAGGAACCAGAGCCTGGCCTGGGCGCCGGACAGCGGCGCCGGGCCCTCCACGCGCTCGCGTCGCGCCACCGCCGCCGAGGCGGGGCGGGGGAGCGCGGCGGCCAGGTCGGCGAGCACGGAGTGCTCGAAGAGCAGCCGCACCGGTACGGCGACGCCGAGCTGCTCGCGCAGGCGGCCCGCCACCCGGGTGGCGGCGAAGGAGTGGCCGCCCAGCGTGAAGAAGTCGTCGTTCGCCCCCACCTGGTCCACGTCGAGCACTTCGGCCCACGCCTGGGCCACCAGTCGCTCGGCGGCCGTGCTCGGCGGCACGAAGGCCGCCGCCTCCTGCTGCGGTTCGGGGAGGGCGGCTCGGTCGATCTTGCCGTTGGGGTTGAGGGGCAGGTGGTCGAGGGTGACGATGTGGGCGGGGACCATGTAGTCGGGCAGCCGTTCGCGCAGCGCCGACCGGACCGCCGGGACGTTCGCCGACGCGGGGGTGACCCAGGCGGCGAGCTGCCTGGCCTTGCCCTCGCCGATCGGGAGGACGACGGCTTCGGAGACCTGGGGGAGGGCTCGCAGGGCGGTGACCACTTCGCCGAGCTCGACCCGGTAGCCGCGGACCTTGACCTGGTCGTCGACCCGGCCGCGGAACTCGATCTGCCCGTCGGCGGTGAGGCGGAGCAGGTCGCCGCTGCGGTAACAGCGGTCCTGGCCGGTGAGCGGGTCCGGGACGAAGCGTTCGGCGGTCAGGTCCGGCAGCCCGATGTAGCCGCGGGTCACCCCCGGGCCGCCGACGACCAGCTCACCTGGCACGCCGGGCGGGACCGGCCGCAGCCGCGAGTCCACCAGATGGCCGTAGACGCCCGGCAGGGGACGGCCCAGCGGGACGATCCCGATCCGGCGTTCCGCGGGGATCTGGTCGGTGTCGCAGACCAGGCAGATCATGGTGGATTCGGTGTGGCCGTAGTGGCTCTGGATGCGCAGGCCGGGTCTGGCGTTCTGGGCTCGTTCGACGAGGTCCCAGGGGCAGGCTTCGCCGGCGAGGATGAGCAGTCTGCCTGGTAGGACGGCCGCCAGGTCGCCGCCGGAGGCCAGGAGTTCGAGGTGGCTGGGGACGCATTTGACGACGTCCACCTGGTGGTGGGTCAGGTAGTCGGCGAACGCGGCCGGGTCCATCGCGGTCTCGCGCGGCAGCAGGTGCACCGTCCCGCCGGTGGTCAGCGCGCCGAACACGCAGGTCAGGCCGAAGTCGGCGGCGGGTGTGGAGACCACGGCGAACGAGCCGCCGGGGACGTCGATGCGGGGGAGCATCCCGGTGAGGTAGCTGAGCACGTTGCGGTGCTCGGCGGCGACCGCCTTGGGTGTCCCCGTGGAGCCGGAGGTGAAGATGACGTGGTGCAGGTGCTCGGGCCGGACGTCCACGCGGGGTCGATCGGCGGGCAGGTCGGGCAGTCGGTCCAGTTCCAGGACCCGCACGTCCGGGCCGAGGCGGTCGGTGAACTCCGACATCGTGATCACGGCCCGGACCCCGGCGGCGTGGAGCATGGTCGCGATGCGTGCCGCCGGATAGGTCGGATCCATCGGCAGATATCCGCCGCCCGATTTCTGGATGCCGAACAGCGCGCACGCCAGGGAAGCCCCGGACTCCAGCAGCACGCCGACCGGCTCGTCCGCGCGCACCCCGGCCTCGATCAGCCAGTGCGCGATGCGGTTGGCGGAGGACTCCAGCTCGGCATAGGACAGGCTGCGATCCGCGCCGACCACGGCGGGCGCGTCCGGGGTGGTGTCCACCCACTGTTCGATCAGGTGGTGCACGGCCTGGCCGGGCGCGTCCGTGGGCGCCGGACCGGCCAGGACGGGCCCGGTCACCGGCTCCAGCGGCACCGCGCCGACCGGCGCGTCCAGGTCGGACAACATCCCTTCCAGCAGGGTGAGGTACCAGTCCACCAGCCTGCGGACGGTCGCCTCGTCGAACAGGTCGGTGCGGAATTCGAGCACGCCGTCGAACCCGTCCCCGCGATCCTCCAGCGTCAGGTTCAGATCGAACTTGGCCGTCGGCGACGTCAGCCGCTCGGCCACGACCTCGACCCCGGGCAGGCTCATCGGGGTGACGCTGTCGTACACGTTCAGCATCACCTGGAACAGCGGGGTGACCGACAGGTTCCGCTCCGGCTGCAACCGCTCCACGATCCGCTCGAACGGCGTGCGGCTGTGGGCGAAGGCGTCCAGAGCGGTCGTGCGGGCCCGGGCCAGCAGCTCGCGCCCGGTGGGGTCGCCGCCGACGTCGGTACGCAGCACCAGGGTGTTGAGGAAGCAGCCCACCACGCCCTCGGTGTCGGGATGGTGCCGCCCGGCGTGCGGGACGCCCACCGCGATGTCGTCGCTGCCGGCCAACCGGCCCAGCAGCGCCTGCAACCCGGCCAGGAAGACCATGAAGGGCGTCGTCCCGGCGGTGGCCCGCACCTTGGCCGCCAGCTCCCCGTGCACCTCGAAGCCGACCGTGCGCCCGCTCCAGGCCGGCACGGCGGGACGGGGCCGGTCGGTGGGCAGGTCGAGCACCGGGGCCAGCCCGGTCAGCCGCCGCGTCCACCAGTCCAGGTCGCTCTCGCCGGCCGTCTCGTGCGCGTTCTGGCCGGCCTCCCAGGCGGCGACGTCGGCGTACTGCAGGGCCGGGGGCTCCGGCCGGGGGCCGGCGCCGAGCCGGGCCGCGTACAGCGCCGACAGGTCGCGCAGCAGCACCTGCTCCGACCAGGCGTCGGTGACGATGTGGTGCAGGACCAGCACGAGCACGTGGTCGTCGGCGCCGAGCCGGAACACCGTGGCCCGCATGGGCGGCTCGGCGTCCAGCCGGAAGGGCCGCCAGGCCTCGGCCCGCAGCTCCCGCTCCAGCGACCCGGGGGTCACCTCCACCACGCTGACGGGCACGCCGGCGGCCGGCCGCACCCGCCGGCCCTCGACGACGCCGCGCAGCACCCAGTGCCGCTCACCGACGTCGGCCAGCGCGCCGGTGAGGGCGTCGAGGTCCACCGGCCCGCGCAGCCGCAGCGCCTGCGGCACGTTGTAGGCGGGGGAGTCCGGCTCCAGCTGGGCCAGGAACCACAGCCGCTCCTGGAGCGGGGACAGCGGCATGTCCGCGGCCGACAGCGCCGGGATGCCCGCCGGAGCGGCTTCCTCAAGGGTCTCGGCCGCGGCCCGCGCCGCCGCGAGCCGGGAACGGAGCAGGTCGGCGACCCGGTCCCGCTGCACCTCGGTCATGCCTCCACCCCGTCCGTCAGGTCGGCGAGCAGCAGCTCTTCCAGGCCGGCGGCGAAGTCGGCGAGCACCGGACGGTCGAAGAGCAGCCGCACCGGCACGGCGAGCCGCAGGACCTCGCGGAGTCGTCCGGCCACGCGGGTGGCGGCGAAGGAGCTGCCGCCCAGGGCGAAGAAGTCGTCGTCGGCCCAGACGGCCGGACGGCCGAGCACCGCCGCCCAGATCGAGGCGACCATGATCTCGGCGTCGGAGTCGGGCGCGACCCGTTCGGCCTGCGGGCCGTCACCGGGCTCGGGCAGGGCGTCCCGGTCCACCTTGCCGCTGGACAGGGTGGGCAGCGCGGCCAGCGCCACCCACCGCCGCGGCACCATGTGGTCGGGCAGCCGGGCGCGCAGATGTCGCTCCACCGCCGCCGGATCGGCCGTCTCGGGCGTGACGTAGCCGACCAGGTGGGCCTGGGCGCCCGTGCCGGACACGGTCACCGCGCCCTGGGCCACCTCGTGCAGCACGGCCTCGACCTCGCCCAGCTCGATGCGGTAGCCCCGGACCTTCACCTGATGGTCGCGGCGGCCGTGGAACTCCAGGGTCCCGTCGGGCCGCCGGCGCGCGAGGTCCCCCGTCCGGTAACACCTGCCGCCGGGGACGAAGGGATCCTCCACGAATCCGGACAGACCCGGACGGTTCCGGTATCCCCGGGCCACGCCCGCGCCGCCCAGCAGCAGTTCGCCCACCGCGCCCGGCGGCAGCAGCCGCAGCCGCGAGTCGACGACGTAGGCCCGCTCACCGGGCATCGGCGAGCCGATCGGCACCGGGCCGGGCTCGCCGGCGGACACGCGGTGCATGGTCGAGGTGACGGTGGCCTCGGTGGGGCCGTAGGCGTTCCACAACTCGCCGGCCCGCGCCAGGATCTCCGCGGCCAGGCCCGGGTCCAGCGCCTCGCCGCCGGTGACCGCGCGCAGCTCCGCGTCGCCCGTCCAGCCGGCCTCGATCAGCATCCGGTACGCCGTCGGCACCAGGTCGAGCACCGTGGCCTTGGCGGCCGCCTCGGCCAGCGCGTGACCGTCCCTGGCGGTGGCCCTGTCCACCACCACGCTGGTCCCGCCGCAGGTCAGGACCGTCCACAGCTCGGAGGCCGCGGCGTCGAACGTCAGCGGCGCCACGGCCGGCTGCACGTCGTCCGGGCCCAGGCGCAGCGCGGCCGCCGTGCCCGCCACCAGGGCGGCCAGGTTCGCGTGGGTGACCTCGACGCCCTTGGGCGTGCCGGTCGAGCCGGAGGTGTACATCACGTACGCCAGGTCGCCGGGCCGGACCTCGGGCAGCTCGGCGCGGCCGTCGAGCTCCAGCCGGTCGAGGTCCAGGACGTCGAGCCCCGGCACGCCGCCCCTGGCGAGCACGACGCCGGCCCCGGCGTCCTCGGCCAGCAGGCGCAGCCGCTCGGCCGGGTGCTCGGGATCCATCGGCAGGTAGGCCGCGCCCGCCCGCCACACCGCCAGCAGGACGGCGGGCATCAGCTGGTCGCGCGGCAGGCAGACGCCGACGACGTCCCCGGGCGCCACGCCGTGCTCCAGCAGCGTCGCCGCCGCCCGGTCGGCCCAGTCGTTCAGGTCGGCGAAGCTCAGCGACGTGCCGTCGGGGCCGACCACGGCCGTTCCCGTGGTGTGGGCCGCGATCGACCGCGGCACGGTCGGCAGCGGTCGCGGCAGGTCCGGCCCGGCGGCCAGCGCCAGCAGCGCGGCCCGCTCGTCCGGGGTGACGAGCTCCAGTTCGCGGCCGGGGTCCGTCATGGCGTGCCGGAGCAGCGCGATCAGGCGGTCCACGTACGCCTCGGCGCGGTCCCGGCCGAGCAGGGCGGTGGCGTACTCCAGGTGCAGCTCACCGCCGGACGCCGTGCGGTTGACCAGCACGCTGAGCTCGTGGCCGGCGGCTCCCGAACCGAGCTCGGTGAGCAGTTCCAGGCCGTCCACGCGCACGGGGACCTCACTGTGCTGCATGGCCAGCAGCACGGCGGCGCGGGGCAGCTCGGCGGGCGGGATCTCCTGGTGGATCAGCGCCCGCGTGGTGGCGTCCGCGGCCTGGCGCACCAGGTCGCGG
>NZ_JBSFGJ010000455.1:0-7341 GCF_053596515.1 Nonomuraea sp. NPDC001684 | reverse complement strand
CTGTCGGTCGGCGCCTCCACCGCCCAGGGCACCTACCCGATCACCATCACGGGCACCGGCTCCACCACGCACACCGCGACGTACACCCTGACGGTCGGCACCGGCGGCCCCGGCCGGACGTTCACCAACAACACCGACTACCAGATCAGGGACTACTCCACCACCCAGAGCTCGATCACGTCCAACGCGACGGGCACCGCGGTCTCCCCGGTGAAGTTGTCCATCACGATCAGCCACACCTGCGCCGAGGACCTGAACATCCGGCTCCGCGGCCCGAACGGCACCTTCTACCTGGTCGACGCCTACGGTGGCACCAGCTGCACGCAGTACGGCACCAGGACCTTCTCGGTCCCGGTCAGCCAGCAGGCCGCCGGCACCTGGACGCTCGACATCAGGGACGTCTACGCCGGTGACACCGGATTCCTGGACACCTGGAGCATCACGCTCTGAGCGTCGTCAATCAGAGGTGGCGAGCCCCGGCCGGTCCTCCGGCCGGGGTTCGTTCACGTCGCCGGCGGATGCGCACGCCGAGCTCCGGGTTCGTCCGGGCGGGCCGCCGTTCAGATGTCCACGCCCATGGCGGCCGCGGCTGCTGAGAGGTTGACGTAGTCGCGCAGACGGGTGATCCGCCCCTCGCGAACGGTGAGGACGATCAGGTTGGGCAGCGCGAACTCGCCGGTGGCCGCGCTGGTCCCGAGGGCCTCCTGCTCGACGACGATCGTTCCCGGATCGCCGGTGTCATGGACGGCGAGGGTGCGGTAGCGCTCGTACGTCAGCGGGTGGTCCCGCCAGCCCGCGGTGATCCAGTTCACGATCTCGTCCCGGCCCGCGAGCCGGGACGGCAGACCCGGGCCGGTGAACGGGAACTCGTGGACCGCGTCGAGGGCGTAGAGGCGCCGCAGCTCGTCGGCGGACTGCGTGACGGTGGCCCGGCGCCAACGCTCCAGCACCGCACGCGGACCGGCTTCCTGCTCGGCGAGCGCCGCCCGCCGGGCGGTCACCCTGCGGCGGCTGATCCGCCAGCCGTCGGATCGGCGGGTGAGGACGTCGTCGTAGACGACGCTGCCGGCCCTTCCGTCGGCCTTGATGCCGATCCCCTTGGACCGGACCCGGGCCGAACGATCGTCGATCGGCGTGATCAGGATGTTGGTGACGTGATGCCCGACCGGGTTGGCGTCGCCCGCCGCGAGCGCGGCCGCGCGGACGGCGGCGATCCCGTGCAGGCAGCCGAGGCCGAAGTCGTCCAGGTCGTAGACGACGTCCGGGGTGAACAGCTCGTCGGCTCGGTCCAGCTCGCCGGCGTCGGTGAGGTGGCCGTGAAGGTGGATCAGATCGGTGATGTCGGTTCTGTCTTGTTCCGTCAGCGCCATGGGGGCGGCCCTCCATGCTCCGGGTGAGCCACGCCAGTAAGGTGAGGCATAGTCCGGTTATGTGGGGCACGGTAGCGGACTGTGTCCCCGGTAAGCAAGGATGGGCGACCGTGACGGCAGGCCACGATCCACGATCCCGCGAGGGGCGTCCGATGCGCGCGGACGCCCGGCGCAACTACGAGCAGTTGGTCGAGCAGGCGAGAATCGCGTTCACCGAGTCCGGCGTCGAGGCATCCCTGGATGAGATCGCCCGGCGGGCAGGGGTGGCCAGCGGGACGCTCTATCGGCATTTCCCCACCCGGCTGGATCTCATCGAGGCGGTGCTCGCCGGGCAGATGGCCGACCTGGTCGACCTCGGCCACCGGCTGCTGGCGGCCGAGGACGCGTTCGACGCGGTGTCCGCGTGGTTGCGTGCCGCGCTCGCGCACGGCCTGACCTATCGAGGTCTGTCGGCGACCGTGATGAACGCGGCGCTTGATCGCGAGACCGACCCGGTGGCGAACTGGCACGCGCAGATGTTCGAGGTGGGAGCCGCGTTGCTGGCCAGGGCGCGGCGGTCAGGCGTGGTCGTCGCCGAGGCGGACGACGCGGACGTGCTGAGGATGGTCGGCGCGATCGCCTGGGCCGCCCAGGACGCCCCCGACAGCCCGGCGCGCGCCGACCGCCTGCTCACCCTCCTGCTGAACGGACTCCGCCACGGCGACGTCCGGCCATGACCGTTGCCGGCGATCGGGTCAGGCGTTCTCGCGGGCGTCGTTGCGGAGGCTGAGGAAGACCAGCACGATCCCGATGTAGGTGCACAGCCGCACCGCGTCGGGGATGCCGTTCCAGGTGCCGTTCATCCACATGCCGAACCACTCGCCGCCGATGGCCTGGAAGCCGAAGAACCACAGCAGCAGGGCGACCGTGCAGCCGACGACGCCCCACCGCTTGGAGCGCTGGAAGGCGGCGTCGTCGCGGCCGACGGCCCTGACCTGCTGCCAGGCCGACACGAGACAGGTCACCATGATGACCGCCTCGGTGAGGATGACGCCGACGTAGGCGACGTGATGCGCCCACGTCCACGGGATGGCGCGGTAGTTGATCTGGCTGACCGCGGCGAGCTCGGGCTTCTGCGCGTCCATGGCCAGCACGTGCCGGACGAACTCGAAGTTCGTGCCGTAGTCGGTGAGGTTGCCGAACACGACGAGCAGCGCGAAGCCGCCGACGGTGAAGGTGAGCAGCGCCTTCGCCAGGCGAAGAGCGACGATGGTGTCGAAGCGGGCCAAGGTTCTTTCCTTTGACATCTCTGAAATCGAATGAGCACACGAGCCCAGAGGAGGTGTCCTGCACAGGGGAAAGATCCACGGGGCCCGCTCGCCCGGCGTGGAGGAACTCGCCGGGCCGCTCCACTGGCTCCGTCACTGGCGGTGACGTCGCGGGCCCCTCAGCCTGAGGTGGAACAACGTGACTTATAGTAGCCGACTCCGCAAAGCACGCATAAAGGCGCAGGCTCGCGCCGAGCGGCGCGACGGGTCCCGGACGCGGCTCACCGGCCGCCGATGTCGTCGCTCCACAGCTGGGGCGAGCGCCGTTGGAACTCCGACATCAGCGCGATGCACCGCTCATCGGCCCGGACCTCGACGTCGACGCCGTGTCCGCGCAGGAAGCCGACGTCCCCCGCGTAGGTCACCCGTTCGGCGATGACCACCCGCGGGATCTGGAACAGGATGATCGCCCCGCTGCACATCGGGCACGGCGACAACGTCGTGTACAGCGTCGTGCCGGCGTAGGAGGATCGCGATCCCGCGTCGCGCAGGCAGGCCATCTCGCCGTGCGCCGTCGGATCACCTCGCTGGACGCGCTCGTTGTGACCCGCCCCGAGCAGGGCGGTGGGAGTGGCGAGCACCGCGCCGACGGGGATCCCGCCCTGCCCGAACCCCGTCCGCGCCTGCTCGAACGCGATCTGCATCATGGCGTCGTCGTCCGGCCACGGCGGCCCGTCCTTCATGACTGCCCTCCCGGCGAAGGTGATGGTCCGGTCTGCTGGAAGTTGTCATCCCCGTTTACGGCCTTGGAGAAGGCTGATCGCAGGAAAACAACGGTAGCGACCGGCGGCGGGGCGCCAGGAGCTCGGCCGCGGCCTCGGCACAGTCACGGACGAAGATCGGGGCGACGCGGACCCGGTAGGTCCGGACGGGCCCGAGCGACGCGCAGGCGCCGTAACGCCTCGTCGAAGCGGCCGAGCAGGTGGCAGACCTCGCCGAGATTGCGGGCGACCATGCCGTCGGTGTCGCCGGGACGGAGCGGCTGCCCGCACGCTGATCACTTCTTTGGCCGACCCCTGACCCTGGGGCCGGTCACGGACTCTGCGAGATCCGTAGTCCGGCACGGCTCACTGCGCTGCACCCCACGCACTGGGCCGTGCCGGCGCGGTGGCGTCCTTGGGTTCCTGTCGCAGCGCCGGCAGGAGAGCGGCCGCGTGCATGAGTGACAGCGTGATCTTCGTCCCGGCGAGGGCTCACAAGCGTCTCCGCCGTCATCACTCGTGAGCGGGCCATTCCTCGGCCAGGAGCGCGTATGAGAGACCGTCGAGCCATCCCTTGGTGCGGTGGAGTGAGTCTCTCACCGTGTGCTGTTCGCGGCGCATGCCGACCCGCTCCATCAGCCGCCAGGAGGATTCGTTGTCGTAGAAGCAGTCCGCGTGCAGGCGGCGCAGGCCAAGACTCCTGAAGGAGATGTCGATGAGGGCGCGCACCGCTTCGGTGGCGTAGCCCTTGCCGCCGTAGGCGGGATCGAGCGTCCACCCGAGCTCTCCTTGGACGCTTCTCGCCTGGTCGGCGACCTCTTCCTGAGCCCAACCGTCCTGGACCCTCAGTGTCAGGTCGCCGATCACCCGGCCGTCCAGTTCGATGATGAGCAGGTCTGCGAGCCGCTCCTCGCTGAGGAAACGCTCACGGTAGTCGTCGTAGGTCTTTGTGGCGGCCGCGATCCATTCGTGGGTCTCCGGCAGCTGCCGGAAGGCCCAGGTCGCGTCCAGGTCGTCGGGGGCAGCTCGGCGCAACAGCAGCCGCTCGGTGGAAATCGGCCAGTCCAGCGTGTCAAGAGGGTGCCGCATGGGCCCTCATGGTGACAGCGGGCTGTGGTGACACACAAACGGATTATTGCGGACGACATCTCCGAGAACGACGCGACGATCGCCCTCCAGGAACCGACAGGACACCGAAGCGACCAGCGTGGCCGCCGTCGGTCGGCAGACAGGCTGCCCTCACACTGGGTCGCCAAGCGCACCACGGAGACAGCCAGGCATATCCGGCTTCGGCGCCTCCGGCTGTCAAGGACATCCCGCACTATCGTTGCGGCATGAACACCCCGGCGGCGGAAGCCGACATCGACGTCGACCTTGTCGACCGCCTGATCCGCGTGCAGCACCCGGATCTGGCAGGCCCGCTCACCCCCGTCGCCAACGGCTGGGACAACGTCATCTACCGCCTGGGGACAGACCTGTCCGTACGGCTGCCGCGCCGCCAGGTCGCCGTCGACCTCATCGTCAACGAGCAACGCTGGCTGCCGGGCCTGGCCGAGTACGTCGAGGTCGCACTGCCCATACCCGTCAGGGTCGGCGTGCCCGGCGAGGGCTACCCGTGGCCGTGGACGATCGCGCCCTGGTTCGAAGGCAGCACGGTCGCCGACGTGCCGCCGCCCGACCGCTCCGGCATCGCCGTTCCGCTGGCCGACTTCATGACAGGCCTCCACCGGCCCGCACCGCCTGAGGCACCGCGTAACCCCGTCCGCGGCGTCCCGCTCACCGCCCGCGACGAAGTGGTACGGCAACGCCTACAGTCCATTTCCCGATCAGCTGACCTTCTCCCGCTCTGGGAGAAGCTGGCCGCCCTCCCGCCCTGGCAGGGCCCCGCGCTCTGGCTCCACGGCGATCCGCACCCGGGAAACCTCCTGCTCAACGGGGAAGAGCTGGCGGCTGTCCTGGACTTCGCAGCGCCAGGATCTCCGCGGCCCGGGCGGTCGCTGGCGCCGCGGATCAGCAAGCGTGCTACCAGGTGACAGAGCTCCGGCGGCGCAGCCGGAAGGCGACGGCGGACACCCACAACATCGCGCCGGTCACGCCGACGGCCAGGGGCACCGAACCCCCTTGGCCGCCGCTCATCGTCCAGCCGTTCCCGGCGATGACGGCCACGCCCGCCAGGAAGGACGCGACGGCCGAGCCCGGGGCTCCGGCCCGGGAGAAGTGGCGGCCGAGCACGAAGCAGGCCGCCGCCAGGGCGATGAAGGCAATCGAGCCGGAGGCCATGTGCAGCCCGGCGTGCCAGCTCATCGTCGCGGGCGGCCCCGCGGGGGTGCCGACGGGGAAGCCGTCGCCGGCGTCCATCCGGAAGATCCCCGCGAGGATCATTCCGATGCCGTTGACCAGCAGGAGGCGGGGCAGCCACCGGCTGGGGACGGCCCGGCGCAGCCCGTACGAGCCGGCGATCACCAGCGCGCCGACGACCAGGAAGTCGGCCACCTGGACCCAGCCGAGCGACCCGGTCGACAGCTGGCTGAGCGGGTGGCGGACGATGTCGAAGCCCTCGCGGGTGAGCACCTGGGCCAGGTTGACCGCCGTCCACAGGGGAGCGGCGACGGCGCCCGCGGCCAGCAGGGTGCGGGTCGAGGAGGCGATGGGGGAGGTGGGGGAGGTGGGGGCGATGGCGGTCATGTCCCGTGTCCTTTCGTGTTCTACTGCATACGCGACGAACGAGCGATGTGACAGGGAACGCACATGAGATTTCTGCTGACGAACGTGAGCGAGCGGCGCGACGACGAGACGCTGCACGTCGAGATGGGCAGGTTCATCCAGGAGCTCACCGAGGCGGGCGTGCTGCTCGCCACCGGAGGCATGGAGCTGGGCGGCACCGTGCTCAGGTCCGCGGGCGGCGAGCTGACCGTGACCGACGGGCCCTTCGCCGAGGCCAAGGAGCTGGCGGGCGGCTTCGCGCTGGTCGAGGTCGGGTCGCGGGAGGAGGCACTGGAGGTCTCGCGGCGCTTCTTCACGGTCGTCGGCGACGGCGAGTGCCACATGCGCCAGATCTACTGATGGACGCCGTCACGACGGTCTGGCGGGAGGAGTCCGCGCGGATCGTCGCCGGGCTGGCCCGGATGCTCGGCGACGTGGGCCTGGCCGAGGAGTTCGCCCAGGACGCGCTGGTCGCCGCGCTGGAGACCTGGCCGCGTGACGGCGTACCGGACAGGCCGGGCGCGTGGCTGACGACCACCGCCAAGCGGCGCGCCCTCGACCACCTGCGCCGCACCAGGCGGCACGACCACGCGCGCCGCGACCTTGAGCCCGAGCAGCCCGGAGACCGCGAACGGCCGGAACAGGCCGAGGCCGGCGACGACGTGTTGCGGCTGATGTTCGTCTCCAGCCATCCCGTGCTGCCCGCCGAGGAGCGGACCGCGCTGACGCTGCGGCTGCTCGGCGGCCTGACCACCGCGGAGATCGCCCGCGCCTTCCTGGTGCGGGAGGCGGTCGTGGCCGGACGCGTCGCGCGCGCCAAGCGCACGCTCGCCGACGAGGGGGTGCCGTTCGAGCTGCCGCAGGGGCCCGAGCTGGCCGTACGGCTGGCGTCCGTGCTGGAGGTCATCTACCTGATCTTCAACGAGGGTTACTCGGCCACGGCGGGCGAGGACCTGACGCGGCCCGCCCTGGCGCTGGAGGCGCTGCGGCTCGGACGGCTGCTGGCCGGGCTGGCGCCGGGCGAGTCCGAGGTGCACGGGCTGGTGGCGCTGATGGAGATCCAGCAGTCGCGCGCGGACGCCCGTACCGGGCCGTCGGGGGAGCTGGTGCAACTGCACGAGCAGGACCGGGGACGGTGGGACCGGGAGCTGATCGCGCGCGGGTTCGCCTCCATGCTGAGGGCGCGGGAGGCGGGCGGAGGGCTCGGGCCGTACGTCCTTCAGGCGGCGATCGCGGTGTGTCACGCGCAGGCGGCCGGGG
>NZ_JBSFGJ010000454.1:0-7365 GCF_053596515.1 Nonomuraea sp. NPDC001684 | reverse complement strand
GATCATGATCGTGCTCGGCCTGTTCTGGCTGGTGCCGACGCTCGGCCTGCTGGTCGTCTCCCTGCGCACGGTGATGGTAGCCGCCGCCGGGCCACTCCCAGGCGCCGGAGTTGGTGTCGCCGTCCTCGCTGAACTTGCCGACGAAGCGGGCGGGCGAGCCCTGGTCGCCGTACCAGATGGTCAGCGTGTCGCCGCTGACCTCCCAGGTGTACTTGAGGATCTCGGCGGACTGGCCGAACAGGTGCGACTTGAGGGTCTTGCTCTCCTCGTCGTAGCCGATGTACTCCACGGCCTTGGTGTCGGCCAGGTCGACGTGCTGGACCAGGAAGTTGCCGCCCTCCAGCCATTCGAAGCGCACGGTGCCGGCGTCGGTCGCCTTGCCGTCCTCGACGTTGCTGACCCGCCAGGTGCCGATGAGGACGTCGAGCTGCCGGAGCGCGGGATTGGGGGATTTATCGGTCATGGTGGTTTCCCTCCGTTTCAGGGTGACAGTGCACGGCTTGGCGCGGCGGGACCAACGGCCCGATGCCGTCCGGCGAGGGCCGGTGATTTCGCGGCTGACCTGCGAGGACACCGATCGGCGGCACTCCGGTCGCGCGTCCAGCATCCCTTGGCGTCGAGCTGATTGTCCACTGAAAGAGCACGTTGAAAGAAGCCGCGACACGGGCGCCGTGCGATTCTCGGGAAGAATTGCTTTCGTGCGGGAATTGTCGCGCGGCAGCGAATAGGCTGGAGGATTTTCATGGATTCGCCGTCGGTCTTCCGCAGGCCGCCGGCCCGCATCCCCGGCGCCGCTCCCGCCCCTCCGGCTGCTCCCCCGCCCTCCGCCTGAGCAGACCGTCCATGAGCAGACATTTCATGAGCAGGCCGTCCATCTCGACCCCAAGGAGACGCATGTGAGCCGCCGTGGCTGGGTGCTGTTCGCCCTGATGTCCGTGATCTGGGGCATCCCCTACCTCCTCATCAAGGTCGCGGTCGGCGGCGTGCCGGTGCCCGTGCTGGTCTTCGCGCGCACCGCGATCGGCGCCGCGCTGCTGCTGCCGCTGGCGATCCGCGGCGGGCAGCTGGCGATGGTCCGTCGGTACTGGCGGCCGGTCTTCGCGTTCGCCTGCCTGGAGATCCTGGCGCCCTGGTGGCTGCTGTCGGACGCCGAACGGCGGCTGACCAGCTCGACCAGCGGCCTGCTGATCGCCGCGGCGCCCATCCTCGGCGTGGCGCTGGCCCGCCTGAGCGGCGGCAGCGAACGGCTCGGCAGGGCCCGCTGGATCGGGCTGGTGATCGGCCTGGCCGGCGTCGCCGTGCTGGCCGGGCCGCACCTGGGCGGCGGGGACGCCTGGGCGATGGGCGAGGTGCTGCTGACCGCGCTCTGCTACTCGATCGCCCCGCTCGTCGCCGACCGGCACCTGCGGGACCTGCCCACCATCCCGCTGACCGCCGCCTGCCTCACCCTGGCCGCGCTGGTCTACACGCCCGCCGCGATCTGGACCTGGCCGTCCGCCATGCCGAGCTGGCAGGTGCTGGCGGCGCTGGGCGGCCTCGGCGTGGTCTGCACCGGGCTGGCGTTCGTGGTGTTCGTGGAGCTCATCAAGGAGGCCGGGCCGTCGCGGGCGCTGGTGTCGACGTACATGAACCCGGCGGTGGCGATCGTCGCCGGGGTGCTGATCCTGGACGAGCCGCTGACCGCCCTGATCGTCGTCTCGTTCGCGCTGATCCTGGGCGGCTGCGTGCTGGCCACCCGCGCCGAGGAGGAGCGGCCCGCCCCGGCGGCCGGCCCGCCGGAGCGGGCCGAAGAACTGGAAGTACGGTCCTGACCCGTTCTCGTGGTCGAGGCGTTGCAGGAAGCTGCCGGACGCGGGCAATTAGCTGAAGCCCGCATCTCCGATTTCGCGGTCGCACATCGAACAAAATCATTGGTATCCGGCAACCAAGAAATCGATGGGTGACCTTCCGATGACCACAGAACTGCTCCGCGATTTCATCGCGCACGCCGAGAGAGAACCGTCCGCACCAGCCTTGCGAACCAGGACGGAAAAAGTCAGCTACGCCGAACTGGCCGCCATGGCAGGACGGGCCCAGAAAGAACTCGACGCTTTTGCACCGGGCCCGGTCGCGGTGCTCGCCCGTAAGTCGCCGCAGGCGGTCGCGCTGGTGCTCGGCTGCCTGGCGGCCGGGCGTCCGCTGCTGCTGCCGCCGATCGACCTCGGCGCGGTCGCGCTCGGCGAGCTGTGCGCGCGGGCGGGCTGCGTCGAGGTGCTGGCCGCCACCCCCGAGGACGCCGCCGAACACCCCGACGTGGTCACCGCCGTGATCGGCGGGCGCGACAACAAGCCCAGCGGCGGGCCCGCGGTTCCCCACCCCGTGGCCGTCACCGAGCAGGACACCGCGTTCATGCTGACCACGTCCGGCTCGACCGGCACCCCGAAGATCGTCCCGCTGTCGGCGGGCGCGGTGGCGCGGTTCACCGGCTGGGCCGGCGACGCGTTCGGCCTCGGCCCCGGCGAGGTGGTGTTCAACTACGCGCCGCTCAACTTCGACCTGTGCCTGCTGGACGTGTGGGCCACGCTGCGGCACGGCGGCTGCGTCGCCCTGGTCGACCCCGCGCTGGCCGCCAACCCGCGCTACGTCTGCGACTTCTTCGCCGCCTGCGGGGTCACCGTCGTCCAGGGCGTGCCCATGCTGTACCAGCTGCTGGAGGAGGGCGTCTTCCCCGGCGTGCGGCACGTCATCGTCACCGGCGACCACGCGCCGGTCCCGCTGCGCGCCGGCCTGCCGCGCAGGTTCCCGCGCGCCCGGCTGCACAACGTCTACGGCTGCACCGAGACCAACGACAGCTTCTGGCACGAGTTCGACGCCGCCGAGGCGGCCGGGCCCGCCCCCCTGCCGATCGGCCGCCCGCTGCCCGGCGTCGTCGTGGCCTTCGGCCCCGACCTGGCCCCCGTCCCGCCGGACGACGGCGGCACCGAGCTCCTGGTCTGGACGCCCTTCCAGACCGAGGGGTACGTGACCCCGGACCCGGCCGCGGCGACCGGCAGGTTCGTGACCGGGCCGGACGGCCGCCGCTTCTTCCGCACCGGCGACCTGGTCCGCCGGGACGCCGCCGGCCGGCTGTTCCTCGTCGGCCGGGACGACTTCCAGCTCAAGGTGCGCGGCATCCGGGTGAACCTGGAGCAGATCGAGCGGGTGCTGCTGGAGCACGACGACGTCCTGGAGGCCGCCGTCGTCCCGGCCGTGGACGGCGCCGAGACCCGGCTCACCGCGTTCGTCCGCGGGACGGGCCCGGGGCGGCTGTCGGGGCTGCGCCTGCGTACGCACTGCGCGATGCGGCTGCCGCGGGCCGCGATCCCGTCCGCCATCAGGCTGGTCGAGCAGCCGTTCCCGCGCACCTCGACCGGAAAGGTGGACCGAAAGCGCATCGGCTGACACGCAAAAGCCTATTGCGGGCACGCGCATTCTCGGAGATGCGGCCGCGTGCGCGCGCGTGTGATGCTGCCTTTCGTGGACATCACACACCGGATTAAAGAATTCGTGGTGACCGAGTATCTCCCCGATACTCCGCCCGACGAACTCGAGGCCGACTACGACCTTTTCCGCAACGGGGTCATCAGCAGTCTGGGCCTGTTGAAGCTCATCGGCTGGATCAAGGACGAGTTCGACGTCCCGGTCGACGAGCTGGACATCGCCCCGGAGAACTTCCGGACCGTGGCCGCCATTGACGAATTCGTCGGAAAAGCATTATCAGCACCAGCAGAACGGACACTGCAATGATCATCCGCAAGATCTCTGACGTGACGCCGGTCGAGTGGGGGAACGGCCTGAGCCACCGCTTCCTGGTCGAGCGCGACGGCATGGGCTACTCCCTCACCGACACGATCGTCTGGGCCGGCACCAGCTCCCCCCTCCAGTACCGCAAGCACCTGGAGGCGTGCTACTGCATCAGCGGCCGGGGCGCCGTGATCGACGCCGACGGCCGCCAGCACGTCCTGGAGCCGGGCACCATGTACGCGCTCGACCAGAACGACCCGCACCACCTGATCGCCGACCCCGGCGAGGACCTGCGGCTGATCTGCGTCTTCTCCCCCGCGCTGCAGGGCGACGAGCGCCACCAGCTCGCTGAGGCTGAGTTCTCCCACTACTGACGGATCTGGTCACCCATGGACGAGTGGAGCGACACACACCGCGAGCTCAGGGCCGAGTTCGCGGACTGGTACGAGGTGCTGGGCGAAGGCCACCTGGACGCCGACCGCGACGCCGACCGGACCGCCGGCCTGCCGGCGCACAAGTGGGAGCAGGTGCGCGCCTCCGGGCTGCTGCGCCTGCCGTTCTCGCCGGAATGGGGCGGCCGCGGCCTGGACCTGCTCAGCACCATGTACGTCCTGGAGGGCCTCGGCGAGGGCTGCCGGGACGGCGGGCTGTGCTTCTCGCTCTGCACGCAGATCGTGAGCGCCGGGATCCCGCTGCAACGCTTCGGCAGCCCCGAGCTGAAGGCCCGCCACCTGCCGGGCATCTGCGACGGCACGACGATCACCGCGCACGCGATCACCGACCCCGGGGGCGGCTCCGACGTGCTGGGCATGGGCATGACCGCCAAACCGGACGGCGACGACTGGATCCTCGACGGCGACAAGGTGTTCGTGACCAACGGCCCGGTCGCCGACCTGATCGTGGTCTACGCGGTGACCGACCGCGACCTGGGCCCGTTCGGCCTGACCGCCTTCCTGGTCGAACGGGACACCCCGGGCCTGCTGACCGGCCCGGACGTGCCCAAGATGGGGTTGCGCACGTCCCCGCTCGGCGAGCTGACGCTGCGCGACTGCCGGGTCCCGGCCGCCAACGTGGTGGGCCGGCCCGGCATGGGCTTCACCGTGCTGGAGCACGTGATGCGGTGGGAGATCCTGTGCTCCTTCATCGTCCAGGCCGGCGCGATGCGGCACCGGCTGGACCGCTGCGTCGAGCACGCCTCCCGGCGCCGCCAGTTCGGCCGGCCGATCGGCTCGTTCCAGATGGTCGCCGGCCAGATCGTGGACATGAAGATCGGCGTGGAGACCGCCCGGCGCTGGTTGTACGACGCCGCGCGCGGCTTCGCCGCCGGCCGGGACGTCGCCACCGACATCGCGATCGCCAAGGTGGTCACCAGCGAGGCGAACGTCAGGTCGGCGCTGGCCGCGATCCAGATCTTCGGCGGCAGCGGCTACCTGACCGGGACCGGGCTGGAGAAGGAGCTCCGGGACGCGGTCGGCGGCACCATCTACTCCGGCACCTCGGAGATGCAACGGATCCGCATCGCCCGGATGCTCGGCCTCAAGGAGTCACACACATGAGCGCTGACCTGGCCGCCACGAAGTTCCTGGACGCCGGCCACCCCGTGGTGCGCGAGTTCGCCGAACGGGCCGTCGAGGGCGCCACCACGCCCACCGAGCAGGCCGTACGCCTCTACTACAAGGTGCGCGACACCATCCTGTACGACGTCTACGACATCGACATGTCCCGCGACGGCCTGCGGGCCAGCACGATCATCGCCCGGGGCAGCGGCTTCTGCCTGCACAAGTCGGTGGTGTACGCCGCCGCCGCCCGTGCGCTCGGCATCCCGTCCCGGCTGGTGTTCGCCGACGTGCGCAACCACCTGGCCTCCGGACGGCTCAAGGAGCTCGTCGGCGGCGACGTGTTCCGCTTCCACGGCCTGGTCTCCGTCCAGCTCGAAGGCCGCTGGGTGAAGGCCACCCCCGTGTTCAACAAGATGTTGTGCCGGCTGTACCGCCTGAAGCCCCTGGAGTTCGACGGGACCGCCGACAGCGTCTACCACCCGCACGACGAGGCAGGCCGGCGGCACATGGAGTTCCTGCACTGGCACGGCGAGTTCGACGACTTCCCCTACGAGCTGGTCCTGGAGGGCTTCAGGACGTCCCACCCCGCGCTGCTGGGCGGCGGGGACCAGACCGTGAAGGGCTCGCTGACCGCGGAAGCGGGCGTCTGACATCCATCGACGAAGTCCTTATGAGAGGTATCCGTTGAACGACAGCGTCAAATACACCCTGCACGAGGACGACATCCCGTACACGTGGCTGAACATCGCCGCGGACTTCGGCGAGCCGGCCCCGATCCTCGACCCGGCCACCGGCGCGGCGATCACCCGGGCCGAGCTGTGCAGGACGATCGCCGAGCCCCTGGTGGACCAGGAGCTCAGCACCGAGCCGGAGTTCGAGATCCCCGGCCCGGTCCGCGACATCTACCGCCAGTGGCGGCCCACCCCGCTCTACCGGGCGCGCCGCCTCGAACGCGCCCTGGACACCCCCGCCCGCATCTACTACAAGTACGAGGGCGTCTCGCCGGTCGGCAGCCTCAAGCCCAACTCGGCGGTGCCGCAGGCGTACTACAACAAGCAGATCGGCAAGACGGGGCTGGTCACCGAGACCGGCGCGGGCCAGTGGGGCAGCTCGATCGCCTCGGCCGCGGCCATGTTCGGGCTGAGCGCGCAGGTGTTCATGGTGGGCGTCAGCTACCGGCAGAAGCCGTACCGCCGGGCCCTCATGGAGGCGTACGGCGCGGTCTGCAACTCCAGCCCCAGCCCGCTGACCGCGGCCGGACGGGCCGTGCTGGCCGAGGACCCCGACCACCCCGGCAGCCTCGGCATCGCCAAGTCCGAGGCCCTGGAGGTCGCCTACGCCAACCCCGACCTGGGCTACACCCGCGGCAGCTCGCTCAACCACGTGTGCGCCCACCAGACCGTCATCGGCCAGGAGGCGATGCTCCAGATGGAGCTCGCCGAGGACTACCCGGACATCGTGGTCGGCCCCTGCGGCGGCGGCAGCACCCTGGCCGGGATGTGCTTCCCGTTCCTGCGCGACAAGCTGCGCCGCGGGCGCGAGATCCGGCTCGTCGCGGCCGAACCGGTCGCCTGCCCCACGCTGACCCGTGGCCGCATCGCCTACGACCACTCCGACGCGGCCCGGCTCACCCCGCTGTCGCGGATGCACACGCTGGGCCACAAGTTCGTGCCGCCGCCCGTGCACGCCGGCGGGCTGCGCGCCCACGACATCTCGCCGCTGATCAGCCGGGCCGTCGAGAACGGGCTGATGGAGGCGGTCGCGGTACGGCAGACCGCCTGCTTCGAGGCCGGCGTGCTGTTCGCCCGCGAGGAGGGCATCGTGCCCGCCCCCGAGTCGGCGCACGCGGTGCGGGCCGCCATCGACGAGGCGCTGCGCTGCCGTGAGCAGGGCCAGTCGAAGGCGATCCTCATCGCGCTGTCCGGGCACGGCCACTTCGACCTGGCCGCGTACGAGATGTTCCAGGCCGGGCTGCTGCCCGACGACGAGCCGACGGACGACGACCTCGCCCACGGCCTGTCCAGCATCCCCGACCTGGCACGCG
>NZ_JBSFGJ010000453.1:0-7366 GCF_053596515.1 Nonomuraea sp. NPDC001684 | reverse complement strand
GATGGCCTGGTTCGCCGAGCGCTACGCGCCCGGCGCCGACCCCGCCGACCCGCTGCTGAGCCCGCTGCGCATCGACGACCTGACCGGCCTGCCGCCGGCCACCGTCCTCACCGCCGAGTGCGACGTGCTCAGGGACGAGGGCGAACACTACGCCCGCCGCCTGGCCGACGCCGGCGTGCCGGTGGAGGCGCGCAGGTTCGACGGCGCGATCCACGGCTTCTTCGGCCTGCCCGGCCTGTTCGACCAGGCGGCCGAGGCCAGGCAGTACATCGCCGACCGCCTGCGGGAGCACCTGTGACCTACACCAAGCTCAAGCTCGACACCCCGGCCGAGGGCGTGCTGCGCGTCACGATCAGCGAGCCCGGCAGGCTCAACGCCGTCGACATGACCGGCCACCGCGAGCTGAGCGAGATCTGGCGCGAGGCCGACCGCGACGACTCCGTCCGGGCGATCGTGGTCAGGGGCGAGGGCACGGCGTTCTCGGCCGGCGGCGACCTGTCGATGATCGAGGAGATGACCCGCGACCACGCCACCCGGATGCGCGTGTTCGCCGAGGCCCGCGACATCGTCTACAACGTGCTCAACTGCTCCAAGCCCATCGTCTCGGCCGTGCAGGGCCCGGCCGTGGGCGCCGGGCTCGCGGTGGCGCTGCTGGCCGACATCTCGGTCGCCGGCCGCACCGCGCGCATCATCGACGGCCACACCCGGCTCGGCGTCGCCGCCGGCGACCACGCCGCGATCATCTGGCCGCTGCTGTGCGGCATGGCCAAGGCCAAGTACCACCTGCTGCTGTGCGAGCCCGTCACCGGCGAGCAGGCCGAGCGCATGGGCCTGGTCAGCCTGTGCGTCGACGACGACCAGGTGCACGACAAGGCGATGGAGATCGCGGTCCGGCTCGCCCAGGGCTCCCAGGAGGCGATCCGGCTGACCAAGTACTCGCTCAACAACTGGCTGCGCCTGGCCGGCCCGACCTTCGACGCCTCGCTGGCGATGGAGTTCCTCGGCTTCACCGGCCCCGACGTGGTCGAGGGCGTGCGCGCGGTGCGCGAGAAGCGGCCGCCCTCCTTCGGCTGAGCCCGGCGCGTGTGCTTGTCCGGGCCCGGGGTAGGCGCACCCTCATGACGGACAACGATGTGGTCGACCTGCTGGTGCGCCAGCACGAGCAGATCAAGAGCCAGTTCACGGAGGTCGAGAACGCTGCCCCCGAGGACAAAGCAGCGGCTTTCCAGAGGCTGGTGCGCCTGCTGGCCGTCCACGAGACAGCAGAGGAGGAGATCGTCCACCCGTACGCGCGCCGCCACGTCGATGACGGCGACGACCTGGTGGACGAGCGCCTGGCCGAGGAGAACGCGGCCAAGGACATGCTCACCCAGATGGAGCGGGCGGGCGTCGACGACCCGCAGTTCGCGGCCAACCTGGCCACGCTGCGCAAGGCCGTCGTCGAGCACGCCGAGGCCGAGGAACGCGAGGAGTTCCCCCGGCTGAGGCAGGCCGCCGGTGCGAAGGAGCTGCACGCGATGGCGATCGGCGTCAAGGCCGCCGAGACGCTCGCGCCCACGCACCCGCACGCCGGCGTCGAGACCGCGCCGAAGAACCTGCTGGCGGGCCCGCCCGCCGCGATCATGGACAGGGCCCGTGACGTGATCCGCAAGGCGACGGGCAGGGCCTGAGGGCCGTCAGAAACTCCGGGGCAACCCGAGCACCTGTGTCGCGAGGTAGTTGAGCAGAAGCTCCTCCGTCACGGGTGCCACCCTTCCGATACGGGCGTCGGCCAGCAGCCTGGCCACCGGGTACTCCAGCGAGTACGCCATGCCGCCGTGCGTCTGGAACGCGGCGTCGGCCGCCTCCCACGCGGCCTGGGAGGCGGTCAGCTTGGCGACGTTGGCCTCGGTGCCGCACGGCAGGCGCCGGTCGAAGGACCAGGCCGCCTTGTAGAGCATCAGCCGCGCCAGCTCGATCTTGGCCTTGACCTGCGCCAGCGGGAACGCGATGGCCTGGTTGGCGCCGATCGGGCGGCCGAACACCTCGCGCTCCTTGGCGTAGCCGACCGCCACCCGCAGCGCCACCTCGGCGCCGCCCAGCGCGGAGGCGGCCAGCAGCACCCGCTCGGGGTTGAGGATGTCCCACAGCACGGCCGCGCCGCCGTCCACCTCGCCGACCACGCTCGTGGCGGGCACCCGCAGGTCGTCGACGAACACCATGTTGGACGGCGTGGTGTTCGCGCCCATCTTGGGGATCGGCCGGAAGGACAGCTGCCCGGCGGCGACCGCCTCGGGCACGTTCACCAGGAACACGGTCAGCCCGTGGGTGCGCGGCCTGGCCTCGGCCGCCGGGACCGTCCTGGTCACCAGCAGCATCCAGGTGGCGCGCTGCACGCCGGTGATCCAGATCTTCTGGCCGTTGAGCACGTAGTCGCCGCCGTCGCGGCGGGCCGAGGTGGTGATCGCCAGCGAGTTGGAGCCGGCGTCCGGCTCGGTCAGGGCGAAGCACGTCTCGACCTCGCCCGTGGCCAGCCGGGGCAGCAGCTCGGCCCGCTGCTCGGCGGTGCCGTGCCGGGCCAGGGTGAGCGCGCCGAAGCCGGGGGTGAGCACGTACGTGAAGGCCGAGCCGCCCGCCGCGCCCGAGCTGGCCAGCGTCTCGGTGGCCACCGCCAGCTCCAGCAGCCCCTGCCCGCCCCCGCCGTACTCCTCCGGCACGGCCAGGCCCAGCCAGCCGCCCTTGGCCAGGTCGGCCCAGACCTCCTCCGGCCAGCGCTTGTCGCTCTCGCACCGCTGCCAGTAGTCGAGGTCGTAGCGGGCGCAGATCTCGGCGACGCCGCGCTGGACGGCCTGGGCGCTCTCGGGAAGGGTGAAATCCATCACGCCATCGTAGAAGTTCGTTCTGTTCAGGGTCGAGGTCTGCGGGCGTGGAAGACGAAGGCCGGCGGCGTGTTGCGCCACACCGTGCGTCCGGGCACGACCTCCTCGAACCGCTCGGCCAGCAGCGCCCGGAACCGCCGGGCCGAGCTGAGCGGGATGGCGTGGATGTAGGAGAAGGTGGTGAAGGCCGCGCCGGGGCTCATCACCGACGTCACCGCGTCCAGCAGCTCGTGCTGCAGCCCCGTGGGGAAGGCCGCCCACGGCAGGCCGCTCACCACGACGTCGGCGTGGCTCAGTCCGCGCCCGGCCAGCAGCTCGCCCAGACGCGCCGCGTCCGCGTGGGCCACGTCCACGGCGGGGAAGCGCGCCGCGAGCAGCACCGCGAGCCGCTCGTTCACCTCGACGGCCAGGTGGTGGCCGCGCCCGGCCAGCCGCTGCTGGATCTCCGCCGTGAACGGGCCCGTGCCCGGCCCGAGCTCCACCACGGTCGGCTCGCCGCGCTCCGGGATCGGCGCGCAGACGGCCGCGGCCAGCCGGCGCGAACTCGGGGCGACGGCGCCGATCACGGCGGGGGCGCGCAGGAACTGGCCGAGGAACATTGCGGTGTCGTTGGACATGGCCCCGAACGTATCGGGAAGATCACCCGCTGCGCTCCCTCCTCTGGACGAACCTGCGGCCACTAGGAGGAGACGGGGTCCTCCGCGCGGAGGATCAGGTATCGGTCGAGGGTGGATAGCGTGAGGCCATGCGTTGGCGTGGTGTGCCGCTCGATGTCCTGCTCGCGGCATCTGGCGTGGGGCTGGATCTGTTGACGACGGCCCACGCGGGCGACACCGCGTACCTGCCGGCGGCGATGAACATCCCCATGGCCCTCCTGGTGGGCCTGCCCATGGGGCTCGTACGGCGGTGGCCGCTGGCCGTCACCCTCTACCTGGCCGTCTTCCTCGTGCTCAGCGACCAGCTCGGCTCCTACACCTCCAACACCGCGCAGATCCTCATCTGCGTCGCGCTCGGCGTGGTCGGCTTCCGCGTCCCGTGGCGGCCAGCCATGGCCGGCGTGGGCGCCACCGTCCTGGCCACGGCGGTCAACATCGCCGATCCCGGCATCGCGATGACCGGCAACACCTGGATGTACTCGGTGCTGCTGCCCGTCTTCCCCACCGTGCTCGGGGCCTACCTGCGCAGCTCGGCCGAGCGGCTGGAGGAGCGCGACGTCACGCCCGACGCGCTGCTGGCCGCCGGCGGCGTGGCCATCACCGTGCTCAGCACCTGGACCTCCTGGCACAGCGGAGCCCTGCCCGTGTGGGTGATCGGCCTGCTGGCCGTGGTCGGCGGGCTGTCGCTCGGCGTCGCCCGGCGCCTGCCCGGCCTGGTCCTGCTGCTGCAGGGCGTGCTGCTGATCGCCGCCGACACCTATCTCAACGACGCCGTCAACACCTGCCTGATCCTCACGCTCATCGCGATCGGCGTGTTCTCCATGCGCGTCGCCTCCTGGGCCTGGACGGGGGCCGCGTACCTCACCGGCTGCCTGCTGACCGCCATCGCCGTCGTCGGCGACGGCACCGAGATCACCCCGCTGCGCGTCGGCGTGCTGATGACGCTGGTGGCCACGCCCATCGCGATCGGCCGCTACCTCGGCATGCGGCAGGCCGCCGCCGCCGCCGAACGCCTGCGCGCCGAGGAGTCGGCCCGGCTCGCGGTCGCCCAGGTGCGCGCCGACCAGCTCGCCGAGCGCGAGCGCATCGCCCGCGACGTGCACGACATCGTGGCCCACCACGTCGGCGCCATGGTGCTGCGCGCCAGCGCCGCCCGCTACACCGCGCCCGACGGGCCGGTCGCCGACGCGCTGTCCGACATCCGCGAGACCGGCCACCAGGTGCTGCAGGACCTGCGCGACCTGCTCGACCTGCTGCGCGACCCCGACCGCGGCCCCGACCTGCTGGCCAACCCGGCCGACGTGGTCCGCGAGTCCGCCGAACGCATGGCCGCCGCCGGCCTCGTCGTCGACCTCGACCTCGATCCGGCCAGCGACCGCGCCCCGCTCATCGCCCGCGCCTCCGCCGCGCGCATCGTCCAGGAAGGTCTCACCAACGTGCTCAAACACGCCGGACCCGGCACCCGGGTCCGCGTCACCGTGGCCCCCGCGCAGGAGGGGTTGTCCATCGAGATCCGCAACGGCCGCCCGCCCACCGTCATCGAGCGGCTGCCCTCCTCCGGCCGCGGCCTGGCCGGCATGCGCGAACGGGTGCGCGCCCTCGGGGGCACCCTCAGCGCCGGCCCCGACGGCGACGGCGGCTGGCTGCTGCTGGCCAGCCTGCCCGCCAGGAGCGCCGCGTGATCCGCGTCCTGGTGGCCGACGACCAGGCGCTGGTCCGCGCGGGCGTGCGCATGTTGCTGCAGGCCGCGGGGGACATGGAGGTCGTCGGCGAGGCCGAGGACGGCGCCGAGGCCGTCCGCCTGGCCGAACGCCACGTGCCCGACGTCATCCTCATGGACCTGCGCATGCCCCGCGTGGACGGCCTGGAGGCGACCAGGCGGGTGCTGGCGGCCCGCCCGGCGGCCCGCGTGGTCGTGCTCACCACCTTCGCCGAGGACGCCGACGTGCACGCCGCCCTGCGCGCCGGCGCCGTCGGCTTCCTGGTCAAGGACGACGAGCCGGAACGCATGGTCGACGCCGTGCGCAGGGCCGCCGCGGGGGAGCAGCTGCTGGCCCCCTCGGTGCTGCGCCGGGTCGTGGAACGGTTCCTGGCCGCCGAGGAGCAGGCCGCCGTGCCGCCGCCGTCCGGGCTGACCGAGCGGGAGCTGGAGGTGCTCGCCCTGGTCGGCACCGGCCTGTCCAACGCCGAGATCGCCGAGGAGCTGCACGTCGGCGTCACCACCGTCAAGACGCACATCGCCGCCGCCATGGACAAGCTCGGCCTGCGCAACCGCATCCAGGCCGCCGTGGTCGCCCACCGCTCCGGTCTCGTGGACGCCGCCTTCCGCCCGGTCCGTCCGCCACGTGGGGGACCGGGAGGTCATCCCGCAGGCTGACGACCGCAGGCGGCCGTCCTCGACACGATGTGGGTCCTTCGTTCGCAGAAAGGATCCACATCATGGGGGAGACACAGGTCATGCCGCGTCCCGGCACGACCCGGCAGGTGTCGGCCGGGCTGCTCTACAGCCTGCGCGTCGCCATCATCGCCCAGGCGGCCGCGCTGCTGGTGGCCGCCTCGTTCGCCGGGCAGGCCGTGTCGGCGGGCGGCGGCCCGGTGGCCGAGACGCACGTCATGGCGGGCATGGTCGTCCACCTGGTGGCGCTCGTGCAGATCGTGCTGGCGATCCTGGTCTGGCGGCCAGGACGCGGCGCCGGCTGGCCGGTGTGGGCCAGCGTCGCGCTGTTCGTCGTGGGCGGCCTCCAGCACGTCACCTGGCTCTGGCTGGGCGCCCACCTGCCCAACGGGGTGCTGCTGTTCGGCCTCATCGGCGCGCTGCTGATCTGGTCGTGGTCGCCGTCGGCGTCGCGGCGCCGCTAAGGTCTGAGGTGTGTATGTGAAGATCTGCGGGTTGAGCGAGCCCGAGCACGTCGAGGCCGCCGTCGAGGCGGGCGCCGACGCCATCGGGTTCGTGCTCACCCGGAGCCCGCGCAGGGTCACGCCCGAGCGGGCGGCCGAGCTGGCCGCGCCGATCCCGGCCCACGTGCTCACCGTGGGCGTCTTCCGGGGCGAGACCCCCGAGGAGGTCCGGGCCGCCGCGCTGGCCTCGGGCGTGCGCGCCGTGCAGCTGCACGGCCACCACCCCCACGCCGACTTCACCGCGCTGAAGGACCTCGGCCGGCCGCTCGTGCGGGCCGTCGACGCCGCCGCCGACCTGCGGTGCGGCGCCTTCGACGAAGACCTGCTCATCGTCGACGCCCCGCGTCCCGGCTCGGGGGAGCCCTGGGACTGGGCGGCGGTGCGCGGCCGCCCGTCCGGCCGGTGGATGCTGGCCGGCGGGCTCGACCCGGCCAACGTGGCCGAGGCCGCCGAGGCCGCCGGCGCGTGGGGGGTCGACGTGTCCAGCGGCGTCGAGACCGCGCCGGGCGTCAAGGACTCCGCCCTGATCAGGGTCTTCCTGCGGGCCGCGCGCGGTGGCTGACGAGCTGGCGCGGGCCCTTTCCTTCCTGCACGGCTTCGCCCGCCGCAAGGCGCCCGTCGTCGCGCCGGTCCCCGGCGGGTTCGCGGTGCTCGACGAGCGCTACCCGATGTCGCACGACGACAACAAGCTCGTGGTGTGGAACGGCCGCCCGGGCCCGGTGCTCGCGGCCGCCGAGGAGCGGCTCGCCGGGCTCGGCCACCGGCTGGTGTGCGTCGACGACGACCGGCTGGGCCAGGAGTTCCGGCCCGCCTTCGCCGCCGCCGGCTACGGCCACGAGACGAACGTCGTCATGGCCTTCCGCGGCCCCCGCCCCGCCGCGTCCGCCGCCACCGAGCGGCTCGCGTTGGAGGAGCTGCTGCCCGTGCTGTGCGAGGAGTGGCGCGCCTCGCTGC
>NZ_JBSFGJ010000452.1:0-7391 GCF_053596515.1 Nonomuraea sp. NPDC001684 | reverse complement strand
GGTTCGACGGCTTCCAGGTGGCCGCGACCGCCGGTCTGGTCTACGCCGCGGCGGCCGTCCTACCGCTGGCCTCCGCCGCCGTGCGCCGGCTCCCGCACGCCCAGGACGACCGTGCCCGTAGCGGCCCATAGGACACGGCCGTCCGGGATCGCACCCGGCTGCGATCATCGGAACATGACGATCGCCGCGATCTACGCTGAATTCGCCGCGCGCGAGGCGTACGGTGTGTCGCCCACGTACGAACGCCTGGCCTCCGCGGTGGCGCGGGATCCCGGCCTCCTGGACCTGCTCGCCGGGCTTCCTCCGGCCAAACGGCAGCCCAACCTGCTGTTCGGCGTGGTCCGGCTGCTCGGCGGGCCGGTCGCGGATCCGGCCGCGTTCCACGAGTACACGGTGGCGAACTGGCCCGCGATCGAGGCGGAGATGCGCACCCGAACCACCCAGACGAACGAGGCCGGACGGTGTGCCGTCCTGCTGCCGGTGCTCAACGCGCTCCCGCAGCCGCTCGCGCTGCTGGAGGTGGGCGCGTCCGCCGGGCTGTGCCTCTACCCCGACCGGTACGGCTACCGCTACGGCGATCACCTGGTCGGCTCCGGCGACCCGGTCCTCGCCTGCACGGCCGCCGGCCTGGCGCCGCCGACCAGCCTGCCCCAGGTGGTGTGGCGGGCCGGCCTGGACCTGAACCCGCTCGACGTGACCGACCCGGCGGATCTGGCCTGGCTCGACGCGCTCATCTGGCCCGAGCACACGCACCGCCGGGCCCGGCTGCGGGCGGCGGCGGCCGTCGTCGCAGCCGACCCGCCGCTGCTCGTACGGGGCGACCTGGTGGACGACCTGCCGGCCCTGGCCGCGCAGTCCCCGCCCGACGCGACGCTGGTGGTGTTCCACAGCTCGGTGCTGTACCTCGTGCCGACGCCGCGACGGACGGCGTTCGCCGAGGCGGTACGCGAGCTCCCCGCACACTGGATCGCGAACGAGACCCCCGACGTGCTGCCCTACGACACGCTCCCGACGCCGCCGGGCGAGGCGAACCACCACGTGCTCGCGCTGGACGGGCAGCCGCTCGCCTGGGCCCGATCGCACGGTCAGGAGATCATCTGGTTCGCGTGACGCGAGGAGACGGCCCAGGCGCGGGTCACCGTGCGGAGAGCCGCGGGTCTGGTCTGGGCAGCAGGCAGCCCCGGCGCTCCAGGTCGAGCTGGTTCCCCGCGCTGACGCAGGTGGCGAGCCAGTACGTCTGCGTTCCGTAGGCGGTGCCCTTGCGCACGCTGATGACGCCGTCGCGGTTCATCTCGCACGGGTTGTCCAGCGTGCACCGGCCGCCGTCGTGGTTGCTGGTGTTGTTGATGCCGACGACCTGGCCGCTCCTGGCGTCGACGACCGGGGATCCCGAGGTGCCGGGGCCGGTGTCGCACCGCGGCGTGTAACGGATGACGTCCTTGGTCACGTTGCCCACCTCCAGCACCCGGTGGACCAGCGTGTCGATCTCGCACGAGAAGACCTTCTTCATGCTTCCGGAGAGCACCCGGATGTCCGTGCCCGGTGCGGGACGCTCCGCCGACACCGTGAGCGGCCGGACGCGGTAGGCCCGCTCCAACTGCCGGTAGGTCAGGTCCAGCCGGTACAGCGCGACGTCGGTGCCGGTCAAGGTCACATAGACCGCTCTGGCCACGTGCAGGGTGGCCACCGGCTCACCGGCGCCGTCGAGCAGGTCGACCACGCGGTGGGACGGCTGGTCCACCAGGACCTCGTCCGGCACCGGCCACGTGCCCTCGTAGCAGTGACCGTTGGTCAGGACGAAGGCCCGGTCGTCGGCCGCGCTGGCCGGCATCCGCACCAGCGATCCCGAGCAGCCGTCCACATTGACGGTGCCCGCCAGGTCTGTGGTCGCCGCCCGCGCGGGAAAGGCCGGCAGGCCGAGGCCGAGGACGGCGGCAGCCAGTGCCGCGCCGATTCGCCGAAACACACGCATCTCATGTCCGTTCATGGGAGGGGCTGCGGTCAGCGCGTACCGGGGCAGGTGCCCGCGGCGGTACGGCCGGTGCGGAAGAAATCGATCACCTTCGCGGCGCAGGGCAGCCGGCGCAGCGAGGCGTGCGCGTCGTCCTGGACCGTCAGCAACGTCCCGCCGGCGGCTTTCGCCGTGTCCACCGCCCAGGCGTACGGCGTGACGTCTTCGTCGGTGTGGCCGGACAGCTGCAGGGGACTGGTTCCCCTGACCGGCTTCCACGGCCGTGCGGGCCACGGCCATCCCCCGCACCAGCCGCTGCGCTCGAAATAGCCGCCGGTCGCGGGGAAGGCGGCTCTCCGAGCCTGCGCGGCCGCCCACATCTGCTCGAAATCGCGGCCGCCGACACCCTCGTTGCAGAAGATCGCCTGGTACTGGATCAGGTTCAGGCCCAGCGGGTTCTCGTCGAACCCGAACACCTTCGCCGACTCCGGGGCTGGACGCGCCGACAGCGGGACGCCGCCTTCGCGGACGGTGGCGAGATCCCTGGCGGCGGAGATCCAGTATCCCGGCCCTCCGCCGAGCTGCTGCCTGACCCACTCGCCGTCGAGCACCGTGTTCGCGTCCACCTCACGGGGTTTGCGGCGGAGCTCGTCACGCAACGCGAAGATGTTCTCGCGGACCTTGGCGTCGGTCGTCCCGAAGTGGAACTCGCCGTCGTGCCGTGCCAGCCATGGAACGAAGGCGTTGAAGCGCTTCTCGGAGAGCGCGTCCGTCGTGGCGTCCATGGCGGCGAGGTCGATGACGGGAGGCATCACCGAATCCAGCCACATCGCGTTCACCCGGTTGTCGAACAGCGACCGGTAGTTCACGCCCACCGCGGTGCCGTAGGACACCCCGTAGAAATTGATCTTCGATTCGCCGAGGGCCGCGCGGATCGCGTCCACGTCACGCGCGATGTTCGTGGTGGTCAATTGCTGGACGAAGGCGGGATCCTTGGCGGCGCACCGCTTGTTGTACGCGGCGGTCTCGGTGAATCCGGCCTTCGCCGCCTCCTTGGGGGAGATGCTGGACGACTCCTGGCCCTTGGCGGACGCGGCGGGCGACGGCTCCTCCGCGTCGCACTTGATCTTGTCGCTGTAGCCCACGCCCCTGGGATCGAACCCGATCAGGTCGTGGTCGACGGCCAGCGGGCCGAGCCTGCCGGCGGCGTACGTCGCCGGCGCGTCGATGTTGCTGATGCCGGGACCACCGGGACTGATGACCAGCACGCCACGGCGCTTACTCGGATCGGCGGCCTTGATCCGGCTCACGGCGATCTTGATCTTGCGGCCCTGCGGGTTCGCGTGGTCCAGGGGGACCGTCAGCGTGGAGCATTCGGTCCTGGTGTCGTTCTCGACGGGCCAGTCCTTGGCCGTCTTGGCGCATTCACGCCACGTCAGAGGCTCTTCGTCGGTGCGGGCGTCGGCCGTGCCGGCGGCTGCGAAGCTCGCCAGGCCGACCAGGCACGCGACCGCCACGCGCGCCGGACGAGTGCCTGGTGAAACACGGGTGCTGAACATGGTCGCATCTTTCGACGGTCCTGCCCGCACACCTCCAAGCGCGCGGGGCACGCCGTCAGGCGTACGTCGTCCACCTTCGGGGGCAAAGGTTCCCACACCGTCGCACCCTCGTATCGGCGACCGCGCGGCCGTGTATCCGTCGCGTATCCGCGCAGCAGCCGCCCCCACCACGAGCTGGCACGGCACCCGCGCCCTTCTTAAGCAACTCTGGTTGACTAAGCTCCGAATAGTCAACTAAGGTTGCTTGCATGCCGGAAAACGTGCCTCGGAAGCCCGCCGACGCGCTCGTCGAGACCGATCCGACGGACCGCGTCGAGGAGACGTCCACGCGCGAAAGCCGGTAGCCGGCACCCCTGACCCCCACGCTCCGGCCCCGGTGCGGGCCGCGATGCGCCATGCCCTCGCACCGGCAGTCGCCCCGGCACGAGGTCATCCGATCACGAAGAGAGGTCATCTCATGACAAGGAGCACCGATGTCGTGCTCGACGTCGACGGCCTGCGCATGCGCTACGGCTCGACCGACGTCCTGCACGACGTCACGTTCCAGGCCCGCCACGGCGAGGTCCTGGCCCTGCTGGGGCCGAACGGCGCGGGCAAGACCACCACGATCGAGATCCTGGAGGGCTTCCGCGTCCGGTCGCAGGGCCGGGTCTCCGTGCTCGGCGCCGACCCCTCGCACGGCGACGAGTCGTGGCGGGCCAGGCTCGGGATCGTGCTGCAGTCCTGGCGCGACCACGGCAACTGGCCGGTACGCGAACTCCTCGCCCACCTCGGCGCCTACTACGCCCCCTACGCCACCCCCGCCATCCCGCGCCCCTGGGACCCCGACGAGTTGATCGCGAGGGTCGGCCTCGTCGAGCACGCCGGCAAGAAGCTCAAGACGCTGTCGGGCGGCCAGCGGCGCAGGCTCGACGTGGCGATCGGGCTCGTGGGGCGCCCGGAGCTGTTGTTCCTCGACGAGCCGACCACCGGTTTCGACCCGCAGGCCAGGTCCGACTTCCACGATCTCGTACGCGACCTGGCCGACGCCCGCGAGACCACCGTCCTGCTCACCACCCACGACTTGGACGAGGCCGAGAAGCTGGCCGACCGCATCCTCGTGCTGAACGGCGGCCGGATCGTCGCCGACGGCACCGCCGCCGGGCTGGCACGGCGGATCGCCGGCGAGGACGAGGTGCGCTGGGTGCGCGACGGACGGCGGTACGTCGAGCGGACGCCCGACTCGACCGCGTTCGCCCGCGAGCTGTTCGCCCGTCACGGCGACGACGTCCAGGAGCTGGAGATCGTCCGGGCCTCGCTGGAGCAGACGTACCTGGCGCTGGTGCGCGAGGCCGAGGGAGCGGCCCGATGAACGCGACCGTACTGCGCGCGGGCTGGTCCCGGGGACTGATCGAGCTGCGGCAGTCGTTCACCAACGGCGCCGAGCTGTTCTCCCACTTCCTGTGGCCCGCCCTGATGGTGGCCACGCTGTTCTTCATCCGGGACCTGTCCGTCGGCGCCCTCCTTCTCGGCGCCCTGGCCTTGCCCGGCATCCTCGGCATGAACGCCGCGACCGGCCTGATCAGCATGAGCCAGCAGCTCACCGCCGACCGCGAGGACGGCACGCTGCTGCGGGCCAAGGCGACCCCGCACGGCATGCCCGCATACCTGATCGGCAAGGTGATCTCGGTGTCCGGAGGTCTGCTGGCCGACCTGGCGATCTTCCTCGTGCCCGCCGTGCTGCTCGTCGAGGGCCTGCGGATCAGCCCGGGCTCCTGGCCCGCACTGGCCTGGGTGCTGGCGCTCGGCCTGGTCGCGACCCTGCCCATCGGCGCCGTCCTCGGCTCGGTGTTCGCCACCGCACGCGCCCAAGGGCTGGTCCAGCTGCCGTTCCTGGGCCTGATCGGGATCTCCGGCATCTTCTACCCGATCACCGCGCTGCCCGAGTGGCTGCAGTGGATCGCCCAGGTCTTCCCCCTCTACTGGATGGGGCTCGGAATGCGCTCGGCCCTGCTGCCGGACGCGGCGGTCGCCGTCGAGATCGGCGCGTCCTGGCGACACCTGGAGACCGCCGGAGTGCTGGGCGCCTGGGCGGTGCTCGGCCTGCTCGTGGCGCCGGTCGTGCTGCGGCGGATGGCACGCGGCGAGTCGGGCTCCACGGTGGCGGCACGCCGTGAGCGTGCCCTGCGACGGGTCGGGTGAATGCCGTGACCGTCACGACGGTGCCCGGCCGATACCTGACGCCGGATCAGGTGGCGGGCCATCAGGACAGATCGGCCCAAGGAGTGGGTGGGGCTGACGCGAAGAAGCGCAGCAAACTGAGGAGTCGGCTGGCCGGAGGCGCGGTCCAGTGGCGTTCGCCCGGGCGCGGCACGGGATCTTTCAGGCGTCCCAGCGCCCAGGTGAGGTGGAACCACAGCACGCGAGCCTCCCAGGTCGGCGGGCTCGTGGGGATGCCGGTTTCCTGCCGATAGCCGGCGAGCATGGCCGGGATGGAGGTGAGGGGCACCTTGGCGAAGTCGGCGGCGGGGTCGGCCCATTCGGCGTCGCCCCAGTCCACGATCCCGTTGAGCCGGGCCGTCTCCGGGGAGATGAGCAGGTTCTGGGGAGCGATGTCGCCGTGGATCAGGACCGGAGGCGGGCTCGCGGGGAGATGCGGTGAGAGCCGGTCGAACCATCCGGTGAGCCAGCGGGCGGTCTCGGCGTCGAGCCAGCCGTCCTTGAGAAGGCGGTCGGTGAGTGCCCAGGGGTCCGCGTTGCCGTCGTCCGTGGGGACGCCGGCAAGGGCGGGGGCGGTGTCCGGAGTGAGCCGATGGAGTTTGCCCAGCTCCCGCCCGACTTGCCGGTAGAGATGTTCGGTGTCCGCGTGGGGCAGGTCAAGGCCTGCGAGATCCGTTCCGCGCGTCCGGGTGAGCACCATGTAGGGGACGTCCACCACCGAGCAGGTGTCGTCGAAGGCGACGATCTCCGGGGTGCGTACGCCGGCGCGCCGGGCGTACGGGATGACCGCGGCCTCCTTGACCAGGTCCGGAAGGAACTGCTCGGTCCGCGGGATGCGCAGGACCAGGTCGTCGCCGAGCAGGAGGACATGGTTGGCCACCCCTTGCGGGAGAGGCCGTACGCGCTCGGCGGTGGTCCCGAACAGGCCGGCGATGGCGGCCAGGGTCGCGTCACTCGTCTCGTATCCCGACATGATCGATCATGCTGGCACGCACGGCCAGAAGCTGCGAACGAGGCGTTCCGCGTCTGGGGGCTCGGCCACGACGGCCGCGTTCATCGGCTCGCCCCGCGCAGGCCGAGAACGCGTAGGGCGTTCTCCTTGTAGATGAGTGGCTTGACCTCGTCCTTGACGTCCAGGGCGGCGAAATCGGCCATCCAGCGGTCGGGGGTGAGGACAGGGTAGTCGGAGCCGAACAGGACCTTGTGCCGCAAGGGCCCGGCGGCCTGGCGGACGAGCTGCGGCGGGAAGTACTTCGGTGACCAGCCGGACAGGTCGAGGTAGACGTTGGACTTGTGGCCGGCGATGGACAGGGAGGCGTCGACCCAGGGCACGGACGGGTGCGCGAGGATCATGGTGAGCCCGGGGAAGTCGGCGGCGACGTCGTCGAGCAGCATCGGGTCGGAGTGGCGCAGCTTGATGCCGCGCCCGCCGGGCAGGCCGGCGCCGATGCCGGTCTGGCCGGTGTGGAACAGCGCGACGCTGCCCAGCTCCTCCAGCGCCCGCCAGAGCGGATAGTGGGCAGGGTCGTTGGGGGTGAAGCCCTGCAGGCTCGGGTGGAACTTGAAGCCGAGCACGCCGAAGTCCCGCACGAGCCGGCGGGCCTGGGCGATGGCGGCCGGGCCGCGGCGCGGGTCCACGGAGCCGAAGGGGATGAGGACGTCGGCGTGTTCGGCCGCCTGAC
>NZ_JBSFGJ010000451.1:0-7441 GCF_053596515.1 Nonomuraea sp. NPDC001684 | reverse complement strand
AGGGCGAGGGTGCCCAGGAGGGTGGCGCGGTCGGCGTCCGGCAGCGGGCCGTCGAGCAGCTCTTCGATGACGGCGACCAGGTCGGGGTCGACGACGCCGTACGGGCGCCAGTTCCACAGGGCCGGGCCGCCGATGGCGGTGACCGCGGAGATGAGCGCCTCCCGGTCGCCGGCGGCCCTGGCCAGGCCGATCGCCTCCTCCCAGTCGCGGTGCGCGTCCTGGGGCCGACCGGCGGCGCGGTGGGCGTGGCCGAGCTCGGTGAGCAGGCGGGCGCGTTCGGCGTCGCGGCCGGGTTCGAGCGCCGACAGGGCGAGCGTCCAGAAACCGGCCGCCTCGGTGTGGGCGAGCTGCGCGCCGGCGTGCCGGGCGGCGCGGGAGGCGTACCTGAGCGTTCTCCCCGCGACGTCGAGGCGGCCCGCCTGGGAGAAGTGGTGGGCGAGCGTGGCCGACCGCGACTCGGGCAGGACGCCTTCCAGCGCCTCGCCCGTACGCAGGTGCAGGCGCGAACGGTCGAGCCTGCCGAGCCCGGCGTACAGGGCCTCCTGGACGAGAGCGTGCGAGAAGCGGTAGTCGGGCCCGGCGGGCGGCTCGGTCAGCAGACCGGTGGCGACGGCCGGCTCCAGAGCGGCCATCACCTGCTCGGCGGTGCTGCCGGTGACGGCTTCCAGCAGGCCGGCGTCCACGTCACGGCCGGCCACGGCGGCGGCGGCGAGCAGGACCCGGGTCTCGTCGGGCAGGCGCGCGACGCGACGCTCGATCACGTCACGGGCGCCGCTGGGGACCGTGCGCTCGCCGCGCGGCAGGCGCAGCACCTCGCCGAGGTAGAAGGGGTTGCCGCCGGTCCTGTCGAGCAGGTCGCCGACCAGGCCGGGCTCGTCGGCGACGTGCTTGGCCCGCAGGAAGGCGGCCACGTCGCCGGAGGTGAACGGCGGCAGCTCCAGGCGCTCACCCGACCGCGTCAGCGCCGCCAGCGTCCCGCGCAGCTCGCCGGGGTGGTCGCCGGGCTCGGGACGGCAGGTGACCAGGACGAGCAGCGGACGCCGCAGCGCGGACTCGGCGACGAACTCCAGCAGCCGCAGCGAGGACACGTCGGCCCAGTGGAGGTCTTCGAAGACGACGGCCAAAGGCGCCTGCGGCCGGGTCAGGACGTCCAGGACCTGCTCGTACAGGCCGAACAGATCCTGCTCGGGGTCGCGGGCGCGGCCGGACAGCAACCCGGTGGCATCGCCCGCCTCGCGCAGGATCTGCGTCCAGGGCCAGAAGGCCGAGGCGGCGCGATCGGCGCAACGTCCCCACGCCACCCGGAACCCGCGCGCGGCGGCCAGGTCGGCGGCGGCCCGGACGAACCGGGTCTTGCCGATGCCCGCCTCCCCCATGACCAGCACGGCCCCACCGTCGCCGCGCCGCGCGGCGCCCAGCCGCCGCGCCACCAGCTCCAGTTCGGCCGAGCGGGCGATGAGGGCCTCGCCCTCCGGTTCGGGAGCGGCCGGGACGAACGCCGCCACCGGCTCGGCCACCGGCGGACGCAGCTCGGGCGCCTGGTCGAAGACCGCGCGTTCCAGCTCCCGCAGGTCGGGGCCGGGACTCAGCCCGAGATCGGCCGACAGCCGCTCACGCACCCGGCGCAGCGCGGCCAGCGCGTCGGCCTGCCGTCCGGCCCGGTAGAGCGCGCGCACGAGCAGCGACCAGGCCCGCTCCCGGTACGGCTCGGCCTCGACCAGCGCCTCCAGACCGGGGATCAGAGGCGCGTCCTCCCCCAGAGCAAGGCGCGCGTCGAAACGGTCCTCCAGAGCGGTGAGGCGGATCTCGGCGAGCCGCGCGGCGACCGACTGGGCGAACTCCTGACCGGCGAACTCCCCCAGCGGTTCCCCCCGCCACAGCCCGAGCGCCCGGTCGAGCAGCTCGACGGCCCGGCCGGGCGCGCCGCCCGCCAGCGCCGCGCGGCCCTCGCCGGCCCAGGAGGCGAACCGCCACAGGTCCACCTGACCGGGCGCGACGGCCAGCAGATAGCCCGGCTCACGGGTGAGCAGGACACGCGGCGGGGTACGCGGCGGCCGGTCGGGCTCCAGCACCCGGCGCAGATGGGCGATGTACGCCTGCAGAGTGCGGGTCGCCCCGGCGGGCGGCTCCCCCGCCCACAGCTCGTCGATGAGCCGGTCGAGCGACACCACCCGGCCGGGCTCCAGGGCCAGCATCGTGACCAGGGCACGCTGCTTACGCGTACCGAGATCCAGCACACCCTGCCCGCCGGCGACCTCAAGCGGCCCGAACAGCCGGAACTCCAACCCTGCCATGTCCGTCCCCACCCTACGGCACCTCAACTCGATCCCAGCTCGACCCCAGCCCCCACCCGACAAAGTGGACCCATCGACGAGAGAGGCGTGAACATGAACATCGGGGACGAACTGCGCGGAGTGGTCCGGGGCACGGTGCTCGCGGCCGGCGACGAAGGGTTCGAGCAGGCCCGGCGGCCCTGGAACCTGGCGATCGACCAGCCCGTGCGGGCCGTGGTCGAGGCCGCCGACGCCGAGGACGTGGCCGCGCTCGTCCGGCACGCCCACCTGGCAGGACTGACCATCACCACCCAGCCGAGCGGCCACGGAGCCACGGGCGACACCGGCGAGGCGATCCTGCTGCGCACCGCCCGCCTCGACCACCTGCACGTGGACCCCGCCGAACGCGTCGCCCGCGCGGGGGCCGGCGTGAAGTGGGGCCGCGTCCAGGAGGCCGCGAGCCCGCACGGGCTGACCGGACTGGCCGGCAGCAGCCCGGCGGTGACCGTCACCGGCTACACCCTGGGCGGCGGCCTGAGCTGGTTCGGCCGCCGGCACGGCTGGGCGGCCGGCAGCGTCCGCGCCTTCGACATCGTGGACGCCACGGGCACGCGCGCCCGGATCACCGCCGACGACGACCCCGAGCTGTTCTGGGCCCTGCGCGGCGGCGGCGGCGACTTCGCCATCGTCACCGCGCTCGAATTCGACCTGCACCCGGCCCCCGACCTCTACGGCGGCCGCATGTTGTGGCCCGCCGCGACGGCCCCCGCCGTCCTGGAGGCCTACCGCGAGATCACCGCCACCGCACCCGACGAACTGACCCTCTGGTACGACCTCCTGCAGTTCCCCGGCGCCGCCCCGCTGGTGGCCGTGGACGCCACCCACCTGGGCGCGGGCGGCGACGCCGAGACGCTGATGCGGCCACTGGAGAAGATCGCGGGACGCCTGTCCGACTCCCGTGCCGTGCTGCCGGTCGCCGGACTGGGCGCCATCACCGCCGAACCCACCGACCCCGGCCCCGGCATGTCCCGCGCCGAACTGCTGACCGGGCTGACCGACGACGTGGCCGCCGTGCTGCTGGAGCAGCCCATCGACCCGCTGCTCAGCGTCCAGGTCCGGCACCTGGGCGGCGCGCTGGCCCGGCCCTCCGGCATCCCGGCCGGGCACCTGGCGGAGCCGTACGCGCTGTACCTGTTCGGCATCCCCGGGCAGGACGGGGGCGCCGCCGTGCGCGAGCGCATGGACCGGCTGACGGGGGCGCTGGTGCCCTGCACGTCGGGGCGCAAGCCGTTCACCTTCCTCGCGCCGGGCGAGCGCGCCGCCGCCGCCTTCGCCCCGGACGACCTGGCCCGCCTCCGGGACGTCAAGCGGTCCCGCGATCCCCGCGGCACCTTCCGCGGCAACTTCCCCGTCCTCGCCTGACGACCACCGGGGGGCCGCGTCTCACCGCGGTTCACCGCGGCTCGGACGCCTCGGTGAGCCGCGGCTCGGGCTGTTCCGGGCGGCGTCCCCATGCCGAGATCAGCGGCGCGAGGGTGAGGTCGAGCTCGCCGGCCTCGACGGCGGCCAGGTGCGCGTCGATCTCGGCGTCGTCGGCCAGCCCGGCGGCGAGCAACTCGGCGCGGACCATGCGCACCGTCGCGGCCTCCAGCCGGTCGCAGGCCACCCCGCCGACCGGGAAGCAGCCGGCCGCCGCGACGTCGACCAGGCCGGCCGCGCGCAACGCCCGCGGCAGCTTCCGGCCGAAGCGCAGGTCGGCGCCACGGCGGGTCAGCAACTCCCGGACGGCGCGCCGCAGCCGGTTGGCGCGCCGCTGTGCCGGGCCGGCCTCGTCGAGGCAGGCCAGCGGCTGCAGCTCGGTGTCGGCGTCCTCGATCAACAGCCGGCCACCGGGGCGCAGCGCCGCCACCATCGTCGCCAGCGCCCGGGCACGGTCGGGCACGTGGACCAGCACGAGCCGGGCGTGCACCAGGTCGAACGTGCCCGGCTGCGGCGGCGGGTCCGCGACGACGTCGTGCCGGAGCACCTCGTACCCGGCGTGCGGGTCCAGCCAGGTGGGGTTGATGTCGGTGGCCAGCACGTGACCGGTCGGCCCGACAGCCGTGGCGAGCGCCTCGGGGATGCCGGGGCCTCCCGCGCCGACTTCCCAGCAACGCCAGCCCGCCTGCACGCCGAGCCGGTCGAAGTGTCCCCGTGTGACGCCGTCGAACAGCTCGGCCAGCCAGGTGAACCGCTCGCCCGCCTCCACCCGGGCGTTGTCGAGCAGGTAGCGGTGATCCGGGGCGGACCCGGGGCCGGCGAAGGGCTGCGATGAACTCATGCGTACATCTTCACGATCTTCCGCGTGCCGTGTCAGCACGACATCGGCTGAAATCAGGCACGACGCCCTGGGTTCGTCATCTCGGCGAGCGGGGGCACGGGGTCGAGCGCACGATGCGGCACGCCGCGAGCGGCGGAGCGCCGGCGCCGGGCGCCGGGACTTCACGGACCTGGCGCTGCTGCCCGACAAGCACCGCCTGGGCCACCTCGGTCGCCTCGGCCTCGTGGACGGGCAGCGCGTCACCCGGCTCGTGGGCGCGCCGACGCCGGCGTTCCTCGGCCGGTACGTCGAGGGCAGGGCCTCCGAGGCGCTGCCGCTCGGAGACGGAGCCGAACTCCTCGACGTCTCGCACGTGGGCGCATGGACCAGACGGGAGACGGCCTGACGCGCGTCTCCCGTGTGCGCCCGCGGTGGTGCGGTTGATCGCGGCGACGGCCTCCGTGGTGGTGTCGGGGATGTCCAGGCCCAGGAGGGTCATGGCCGCTCCCCGGCCTGGTCCACGACGCCGATCGCGACGCGGGCGGAGATCGACCAGGTCGTTCCCTTCTCGATGCTCCACTCCAGATGAGGAGGAACGGGGACCTGCTTGCCGTCCTTGAAGGTGTACATCAGGACGCCGTTCGGCTTGGGGTAACGCTCCTCATGGTCGGTGATCGCCGTCTCCCGCCGCGCCCGGTAGGCGTAGGTCGTGGGGTCCAGGAGGATTTCGACCTTGCGCCAGCCTTCGGCGACTTGAGAGACCGACAGCGCCGGGCGTCCCTCGGTGTCGGCCGCCGTCTCGTCCACCGTCACTCCGGGCAGCTTGGCTATCGCCTTGAAGATCGCGGCCTCGTGCTCCGGTGAGACGAGGTTCTGGCTGAGGGTCACGGCGAAGCGCAGGAAGATCCACTCGTCATCGGCAGGGACCTGCCCCTGGTAGAGCTCACGGTATTCGGCCAGGAGCGCGTCAGGGTCGGTCGGCAGCGAGGCCAGCAACGCGTAGGTGTTCTCCGGCTCCCTCTCACCGGGATCGGAGGTCTGCAGCTTGCCGTTCACCAGATAGCCCACCCGCTTGCCGTCGGCCCGGGTCCAGAGCGGTTCGAGCGTCTCGGGCAGCGGTGTCCGCGGGGTGAGCCGTTCGCCCTGGTCGATACCCTTGTCCCAGCCCACGTCACGGTTCTCGGTGTAGATCCACTGGGTCGGCCTGCGGATGCGTCCCCTGCTGCTGCTCACCTGCGCCTGCCTGGCCGTGCTCGCCCTGCTGGTCGTGGGCACGGCGACGGACAGCCTGCTCGGCCCGGTGGCGCTGGCCACGGCCTCGGTGCTGACCGTGTCCGGCAACGGGCTGGCCTACCTGAGGGCGGGCGAGCTGGCCGGCCCCGCCTGGGCGGGCAAGGTGCTCGGCACCCACAACACCGTCCAGAACGTCGTCGCCCTGGGCGTGACGCCGCTGGCCGGGGCGCTGATCACCGGGACGGGGTACTGGGCGGCGTACGCGGCCGGCCTGGCCTGCGCGCTGGTGTCGCTGCCCGTCATCCCCGTCCGCGGCGAGCAGCGGGCCGGTTCTCGGTCATGACTCCCGGCGCAGCCACACGGCGGTGTCCGGCGGCAGCGTCCCGGCCTGGACGGGGCCGCTGGACAGCAGCACCGCGTCGTGCGCCGGCAGCCGTACGGGCTCCATCCCGCAGTTGATCGCGCAGATCAGCGGACCCCGGGAGAAGAAAAGCGCTCCTTCGGGGGAGTCCAGCCACTCCAGGGTGTAAGGAATCGCACCCGCCACCTCGCGGCGGCAGGCCAGGGCCCGGCGGTAGAACTCCAGCGTCGAGTCCGCGTCGCCCTCCTGCTTCTCGGCCGTCAGCTCGGCGAAGGCGGCCGGCTGCGGCAGCCAGGGCCGCACGCCGGGCGGCGAGAACCCGTAGGAGGGCGACTCCGCCGACCACGGCAGCGGCACCCGGCAGCCGTCGCGGCCCGGCAGCTTGCCCTCCGACTGGAAGAACACCGGGTCCTGCCTGGCCTCGGCCGGCAGGTCGGTCACCTCCGGCAGGCCCAGCTCCTCGCCCTGGTAGAGGTAGGCCGAGCCGGGCAGCGCCAGCATCGTGAGCAGCGCCGCCCTGGCCCGCGCCAGGCCCGTGCCGGGATCGGCGGTCTCGTAGCGGGTGCGATGGCGTACGACGTCGTGGTTGGACAGCACCCAGGTCGCGTACGGGACCGAGGCCAGGGTGTCGTCGATCACCTTCTTGAACGCGGTCGGCGACCAGGGCGCCTGCAGCCAGGCGAAGTTGAAGCTCTGGTGCAGCTCGTCCGGGCGTACGTAGAGGGCGAGGTCCTCGGCGCTGTCGGTCCAGACCTCGCCGACGGCCATGCGCTCACCGGGGTAGGCGTCCAGCACCTTGCGCCAGTCGCGGTAGACGCCGTGCACCTCCGGCTGCCCCCAGACCGGCGAGACCGACGTGAACGACTGGTCGCCGACGTCGGGCAGCCCCTCGGCCTTGTACAGGCCCATCGCCACGTCGATGCGGAACCCGTCCACGCCCTTGTCCAGCCAGAAGCGCAGGACGTCGAGGAACTCCGCGTGCACCTCGGGGTTGCGCCAGTTGAAGTCGGGCTGTTCGGGGGCGAACAGGTGCAGGTACCACTGCCCGTCGGGGACCTGGGTCCACGCCGGGCCGCTGAACGTGGACTGCCAGTTGTTGGTCGTGTCGCGGAAGATGTACCGGTCGCGTTTCTCGCCCCGCAGCGCGGCCTGGAACCAGGGGTGCTGGGCGGAGCTGTGGCGCCGCCTGGCATGCCCTACGAGGGGCAGGGCGACTCCATCTGCCCCGGTCCTACGAAAGATGGCGGGTTGGTCGGCGGGACCGTAGACCACGGA
>NZ_JBSFGJ010000450.1:0-7493 GCF_053596515.1 Nonomuraea sp. NPDC001684 | reverse complement strand
CCCAACGGCGGCATCCTCAACCAGATCACCGACAAGCTGACCTGGCAGAACCCGCAGACCCTGGAGATCGAGCCCTGGATCGCCACCAAGTGGGAGGTGAACGGGGACGCCACCGAGTACACCTTCCACCTGCGCCAGGGCGTGACCTTCAGCGACGGCAGCCCGCTCGACGCCGCCGCCGTCGCCGCCAACTTCGACGTGTACGGCCTCGGGAACACCGAGCTCAAGCTCCCGGTCGCCGAGTTCGTCAACAACTACGAGCGCAGCGAGGTCGTCGACCCGCTGACCGTGAGGTTCCACTTCAAGAAGCCCTCTCCCGGCTTCCTCCAGGGCACCTCGGTCATCGGGGCCGGGCTGGTGTCGAAGAAGACGATCTCGCTGCCGTACGAGCAGCAGTGCCAGCTGAAGAACATCGTCGGCTCGGGCCCCTTCACGCTGAAGAAGCAGATCGTCGACAAGGAGGTGGACCTGGCCGCCCGCAAGGACTACGACTGGGCGCCGCCGTCGTCGAAGCACCAGGGGCGGGCGTACCTGGACGAGATCAAGATCATCGTGACGCCCGAGGACAACGTCCGGGTCGGCGCGCTGACCTCCGGCCAGGCCGACTTCGTGCGCTACGTCCAGGCGTACGACGAGAAGACCGTCAAGGACGCCGGCTTCCAGATCTACGCCGAGCCGACCAGGGGCGTGAACAACGGCCTGTACCTGCGGCCGTCCAACAGCATCCTGAAGGACCTCGACGTGCGCAAGGCGCTGCAGGCGGGCACCGACGTCAAGGAGGTCGTGGACACCCTGTTCACCGCGAGCTACCCGCGGGCCACCTCCGTGCTCAGCCACCTCGCCCAGGGCTACCTCGACCTGTCCAAGGACCTGGCCTACGACCCGGCCAAGGCCAACGCGCTGCTCGACAAGGCCGGCTGGACCAGGGGCGCCGACGGCGTGCGCGAGAAGGACGGCGTCAAGCTGCGCCTGGGCGTCTTCGTCGCCGGCCCGCAGCCGCTGTCCAAGCAGACGCTCGAACTCGTCGGCCAGCAGTGGGCCAAGCTCGGCGTGCAGCTGGAGATCCGCCCCGCCGACGCCGGCACCCAGGCCGTGGACATCAAGGACGCCGAGAAGACCGCCGTCGCGCACAGCATGGTCGGCCGCGCCGACCAGGACGTCATCAAGAGCCACTTCCACAGCCAGAACCGCGACGTCATCCTGTCGAAGGACAAGAAGCTCGACACCCTGCTGGAGGAGGAGTCCGCCGAGCCCGACAACGCCAAGCGCAACGCCAAGGTCGGCGAGATCCAGCGGTACGTGATCGACCAGGGCTACGCCATCCCCCTGTTCGAGGAGCCCCAGGTGTACGGCGGCGCGCCGTACGTCAAGGGCGTGGCCTTCGAGGCGGTCGCCCGGCCGTGGTTCTACTCGGCGTGGAAGGCCCAGCAATGACCAGGTATCTCCTGACGCGGGCCGGGCAGGCGGTGCTCGTGTTGTGGGCCGCCTTCACCGCGAGCTACGTGCTGCTGCAACTGCTGCCCGGCGACTCGATCCTGATCAAGTTCCAGAACCCCGAGCTCGGCCTGTCGCCGCAGCAGATCGCCGACATCCGGGCCTACTACAGCGGCGGCTCGCCGGTCGGCGAGTACGTGCGCACCCTGACCGGCTTCCTGACCGGCGGCTTCGGCTACTCGATCGACACCGGCACCCCGGTGGTCGAGCGCCTGGGCGAGGCGCTGCCCGAGACGGCCCGGCTGGCCTCGGCGGCGTTCGTCCTGGCGGTGCTGCTCGCCGTGGTGATCGCGTTCGTGGCGAGCTACAGCAGGACGTCGTGGCTGCGCGGGGCGCTGCTGTCGGTGCCGTCGCTGTTCATCTCGGTCCCGGCGTTCTGGCTGGGGATCCTGCTGATCCAGGTCTTCTCCTTCCGGCTGCGGCTGGTGCCGGTCATCGGGGGCGGCGAGCTGCAGCAGCTCGTCCTGCCGGTGCTGACGCTGGCCGTGCCGATCTCGGCGCCCATCGCCCAGGTGCTGGCGCGCGGCATCGACCAGGTGTACGCGCAGCCGTTCGTGCCGGTGATCGCGGCCAAGGGCGCCACCCGCTGGTGGATCCTGTGGCGGCACGTGGCGCGCAACGCCGTCCTGCCGACGCTGACCGTGGCGGGCCTGACGTTCGGCGAGCTGATCGCGGGCTCGGTCGTGACGGAGACCGTCTTCGGCCGCAACGGCATCGGGCGGCTCACCGAGCAGGCCGTGACCGCCCAGGACACGCCGGTGATGCTGGCCGTGGTGGTGCTCGCCGCGGCGGTGTTCGTCCTGGTCAACTTGGTGGTGGACGTGTTGTTCCCGGTGCTCGACCCGCGGCTGAAGGCGGCGTCGTGAGGGCGGGCCTGATCCTGGCCTGGACGGTGATCGCCGTGGCGCTGCTGTGGGCGGTCGTCCCGGGGCTGTTCACCGGGTACGACCCGATCGCCGGCGTGCCGGTCGAGAAGCTCCAGGCGCCGAGCGCGCAGCACCTGTTCGGCACCGACGCCGTCGGGCGGGACGTGTTCGCGCGGGTGGTGCACGGGGCCGTGCACTCGTTGTCGGGGGCGTTCGTCGCCGTCGCGGTCGGCCTGCTGCTCGGCACGCTGCTCGGGCTGCTGGCCGGCTCGCTCGGCGGGGTGCCCGACGCCGCCGTCATGCGGGTCGTGGACGTGCTGCTGTCGGTCCCCGGCCTGCTCCTGGCCCTGGTCGTGATCATCCTGCTCGGCCCGGGGACGGTGAACGTGGCCGTCGCGGTCGGCGTCGGCTCGGTGGCCGCGTTCGCCCGGCTGTCGCGGTCGGAGGTCGTCCGGGTGCGCCGCACCGACTACGTCGAGGCCGCGTTCGGCAGCGGCGGCCGGTTCACCGCCGTGTTGTGGCGGCACGTGCTGCCCAACTCGCTCGGCCCCGTCGTCGCGCTGGCCGCCCTGCAGTTCGGCGTGGCCATCCTGGCCATCTCGACGCTCGGCTTCCTCGGCTACGGCGCCGAGCCGCCGACCCCCGAGTGGGGGCTGCTCATCGCCGAGGGCCGCAACTACCTGGCCACGTCCTGGTGGCTGACCACGCTGCCCGGGGCCGTGGTGGTCGCGGTCGTGCTCGCCGCCGGCCGGATCAGCCGGTCCATCGCCAAGGAGTCCTCGTGAGCCTGCTCGACGTCCGCGACCTCGCGGTCTCCTACGACGGCCGCCCGGCGGTCCACGGCGTCTCCTTCACCGTCGAGCCGGGTGAGGTGGTCGCGGTGGTCGGCGAGTCGGGGTCCGGCAAGACCACGACCGCGCACTCGATCATCGGCCTGCTGCCGCGCAACGCCTCGCTCGACCGCGGCAGCGTCCTGCTGGGGGAGAACGACCTGGCGACCTGGTCGCCGCGGCGGATGGAGTCCGTCCGGGGGGCCCAGATCGGGCTGGTCCCGCAGGACCCGTCCAACTCGCTCGACCCGGTCAAGACGGTCGGGGCGCAGATCGCCGAGGTGCTGCGCATCCACAAGCGCGGCGACCGGGCCGCCGTCCGGCGCCGGGTCGTCGAGCTGCTCACCCGCGTCGGCCTGCCCGACCCCGAGACGCGGGCCCGCCAGTACCCGCACGAGCTGTCCGGCGGCATGCGCCAGCGCGTGCTGATCGCCATCGCCGTCGCGCTCGAACCCCGGCTGATCATCGCCGACGAGCCCACCAGCGCCCTGGACGTCACCGTGCAGCGGCGCATCCTGGACCTCATCGACGACCTGCGCGCCGAGTTCGGCACCGCCGTGCTGCTGGTCACCCACGACCTCGGCGTGGCCGCCGGCCGCTCGGACCGGCTGGTCGTCATGAAGGACGGCCGCGTCGAGGAACAGGGCCCGACCAGGGGCGTCCTGGCGGCGCCCGGCGCGGACTACACCCGCAGGCTGCTGCACGACGCCCCCGCGCTGTCGGCCCGCCCCTTCCGCGAGCCGGTGGCCGCCGAGCCCGCGATCGTGGTGCGCGACCTGGTCAAGGAGTTCCGGTCGGGGCGGCGGCCTTTCCGGGCCGTGGACGGCGTCTCGTTCGTGGTGCCGCGCGGCACCACGCACGCGCTCGTCGGGGAGTCGGGGTCCGGCAAGACCACCACCGCGCGCATGGTGGTGCGCTTCGCCGAGCCCACGTCGGGCACGGTCACCGTCGCCGGGGCGCCCGACGGCCGCGGCTTCCGCCGGCACGTCCAGCTCGTGCACCAGAACCCGTACGGGTCGCTGGACCCGCGGCAATCGGTCGCCGACATCGTGGAGGAGCCGTTGCGCAACTTCCGGCTCGGCGACCGGGCCGCCCGCCGGGCCCGCGTCGCGGAGCTCCTCGACCGGGTGGCGCTGCCCGCGGACGTGTCGTCGCGCCGGCCGCGCGAGCTGTCGGGCGGGCAGCGGCAGCGGGTGGCCATCGCCCGCGCGCTGGCCGCAGGGCCGGAGGTGCTCGTGCTCGACGAGGCCGTCTCGGCGCTCGACGTCACGGTCCAGGCGCAGATCCTCGACCTGCTCGGGCAGCTCCAGCGCGACCTCGGCCTGACCTACCTCTTCATCTCGCACGACCTGGCGGTGGTGCGGCAGATCTCGCACACCGTCTCCGTCATGAACAAAGGACGCATCGTGGAATCAGGATCCACCCGGCGGGTCTTCACCGACCCGGCCGACGACTACACCCGCGAGCTGCTCGCCGCCATCCCGGAGCCGGTGCGATGAGGCTCGGCTTCTTCACCCGCGTCCTGGACGAGGCGCCCCCGGCGGAGCGCTACCGGCTGGCCGCCGAGCAGATCGCGCACGCCGAGTCGCTCGGGTTCGACACCGCCTGGGTGGCCCAGCACCACTTCGACGGCGAGGAGGGCGGGCTGCCCGCGCCGCTGGTGTTCCTCGCCCACGTGGCGGCCCGTACCAGCCGCATCCGGCTCGGCACCGGCATCATCACGCTGCCGCTGGAGCACCCGGTGCGGGTGGCCGAGGACGCCGCCGTGCTCGACCTGCTCACCGGCGGGCGGCTGGAGATCGGGGTGGGCAGCGGCGGGACGCCGTCGTCGTTCGGGCCGTTCGGGCACGACAGCGGCGACCGCGCCGCCCTGTACGCCGAGCACCTGTCGATCCTGCTCAGGGCCTGGTCGGGGGAGGACCTGGGCGGCGGCAACCGGCTCTACCCGCCCGCGCCCCGGCTGCCCGGCGCGATCTGGGAGGCGACGTTCTCGGCCGCCGGCGGAGCGCGCGCCGGCCGGGCGGGCAACGGGCTCATGCTCTCGCGCACCCAGCCCCGGCCGGCCGACGACCCCCAGGCGACGCTGGCCGACCTGCAGCGGCCGATCGTGGACGCCTACTACGAGAACCTGCCCGCGGGCGTCGTCCCGCGCATCGTGGCCTCGCGGACCGCGTTCGTGGCCGACAGCCGGGCAGAGGCGCTGCGCTGGGCCGAGCGGGGGCTCGGGCGCGGCCGGCTGCCGTGGGAGCTGCCCGGCGGCGACCTCGACAGCCGCATCGCCGCCTTCGACGTGCACGTGGGCACCCCGCAGGACGTCATCGACAGCCTGCGCGCCGATCCGACCCTCGAACGGGTCACCGACCTGGTCTTCCAGGTGCACTCGGTGGACCCGCCGCACCCGCTGGTCCTGCGTTCGACCGAGTTGCTGGCGACCGAGGTCGCCCCCGCGCTCGGCTGGCTCCCCTCCACCGAAATGAGCTCCACATGATCAACGACGTCATCGACCACCTGGCCGGGATAAGACCGGGCTCCCGCCTCGACAAGCTGCGCGACCTGCGGCCCGCCGCCCGCGAGCACGCCCAGCGCGGCTTCGACGCGCTCTTCACCCCCGACGAGGAGGGCGAGGTCACCCTCGTCGAACGCGACGCCGTCGCGGCCTTCGTGGCCGGGCTGCACCGCGACGCCGTCGTCGCCGGCTTCTACGCCGACCGGCTCGCCGAGCTGGCCCCCGGCCTGCTGAAGGCCGTCGAGACCGAGGTCGAGGCGGGCGCCACCACCGGCCCGTACGGCGTCTACCCCGCGCCGCTGGCCGCCGAGAGCGACGAGGGCCTGCGCTACCGGGTCCGGAACCCGGACGAGCTGGGCGTCCGGCTCACCGCCGCGTTCGAGCACGCGCACCTGCTGGTGTTCCGGCCCCGCGAGGCCGGCGAGCAGGCCCTGGAGGCGCTGGCCGCGGCCGGCTGGAGCCCGACGGGCGTGGTGACGTTGTCGCAGCTCGTCGCCTTCCTCGCCTTCCAGGTCCGGGTGGTCGGCGGCCTGCGGCTGCTCAACGCGGAGGTGGCGGCGTGAGCACCGGCTTCACCCAGGAACAGCTCGGCTGGCGGCCCTGGCTGCCGCCGCTCGCGCCGGAGGAGCTGACCGAGGCCCACTACGAGGCGCTGGTGGACCGGGCGCGGGCGTCGTCGCCGTACTTCCTGCTGCTGGCCCGCGACCCCGAGATCCTGCACGCGCGCACCAAGACCGACAACGACATCTTCTACAACGCCGACGGCGGGCTGCCGCGCGCCGAGCGCGAGCTGGCCGCGACCGCGACCTCGCGGCGCAACGGCTGCGTGTTCTGCGCGTCGGTGCACGCCCGCTTCGCCGCCCACCACTCCAAGCGCCCGCAGGACGTGCAGCGCCTGCTCGACGAGGGGGTGGACGCGCCGCAGGACGGCACCTGGCGGGCGGTCGTCGACGCCTCGGTCGCGCTGGCCGCCACGCCCGTGGAGTTCGGGCCCGAGCACATCGCGGCGCTGCGCGCGGCCGGGCTGGACGACCTGGCGATCAGCGACACCATCCACGCCGCCGCCTTCTTCAACTGGGCGAACCGGCTCATGCTCTCACTCGGCGAACCGGAGGACCACCGATGACCGACCGCCACCTCGACCACCTCGTCTATGCCGTTCCCGACCTGCTCGCGGGGGTCGAGGACTTCGCCGCGCGGACCGGTGTGCGGCCCGTCCGGGGCGGCAGCCATCCCGGGGGCACCGCGAACTACCTGGTGCGCTTCGGGCCGACCGCGTACCTGGAGATCATCGGGCCGGACCCGGAGTCGGAGGTGCGGCCGCGGGCGTTCGGGCTGGCGACGCTCACCGAACCACGGCTGGCCGCCTGGGCCGTGCATCCGCAGGACCTGGACAAGACCGTGGAGCTGGCCCGCGAGCGCGGATACGACCCCGGCGACGTGCAGCCGCTGTCCCGGCGCACCCCGTCCGGCGAGCTGCTGGAGTGGCGGCTCACCCGGCGCGAGGACCCCGCCGCGATCCGTCCGGTGCCCTTCCTCATCGACTGGGGGACGACCACCCACCCGGCCGCCACGGACCTGCCGCAGCTCGGCCTGGTCTCCTTCGCCGCCGTCCACCCCGACCCCGGCGCGCTCCGCCGCGACCTGGCCGCCCTCGACGTGACGCTCGACATCACCGAGGGGCCGGAGCCCGGCCTGCGCACCACGATCACGCCGTACGCGACCGGGGCCACGCTCAAGGACCTGGTCAACGAGTCGCTGATCACCGCCATCCGCGACGGCCGGGAGGTCATCACC
>NZ_JBSFGJ010000449.1:0-7556 GCF_053596515.1 Nonomuraea sp. NPDC001684 | reverse complement strand
GGCGAGTCGCCCAGAGGAAGATCAGCGCACCGGCGAACAGCGCGATCGAGGTCCACTGGTTGATCCGCAGGCCCAGCAGCGTCACCGCGTGGTCCACGCCGCCGACCGGGTCGATGCGCAGCCCCTCGATCCAGAACCGTCCGGCGGTGTAACCGGCGACGTAGAGGGCGAACAGCCGACCGCGGTCCGGCCGCAGCCGCCGGCCGGCCAGGATCAGCGCGAAGCCGAGGGCCGCGTCCCACAGGGACTCGTACAGGAACGCCGGGTGGTAGAGCGTGCCCGGCAGGCCGCCGTGCGCCTGGTCGATCTCCAGGCCCCACGGCAGGGTGGTCGGGCTGCCGTACAGCTCCTGGTTGAACCAGTTGCCCCACCGGGCGATGGCCTGCCCGAACGCGATGCCGGGCGCGATCGTGTCGGCCACCGGCCCGAGCGGCACCCCCCGGCGGCGGCAGGCCAGCCACACGCCCACGCCGCCCAGGGCGACCGCCCCCCAGATGCCGAGCCCGCCCTCCCAGACGAACAGCGCCTGGTACGGCTCCTTGATCGCGCGCGGGCCGAAGTAGGTCTGCCAGTCGACGAGGACGTGGTACAGACGGCCGCCGACCAGCCCGAAGATGACCGCGGGCATCGCGATGTCGCCGATCGTGCCCCGCTCGCCGCCGCGGGCGCGCCAGCGGCGCTCGCTCAGCCAGATGCCGAACGCGATGGCGACGATGAAGCACAACGCGTAGGCCCGGATCGGGACGAATCCGAGATGCCAGACCCCCTGGGAAGGGCTGGGAATCGAGGCGAGGGGCATGCCGGTGACGCTAGCCGACCGGCGGCCCCGAGGCCGTGCCCGTGACCTGATCGCGAGCCATCCGCGATACCCCGCGAGCAACCCCGACGGCCTGATCTCTATCCAGGCGTAAGGAATCTACGTTGTAAAGGCGTCGGACTGCTCGCTTCGTACGCTCCCCAGGAGTACAGCCCCAGACCAACCACCAGATCCTGCCTCTCACGGACACCACCGTCCTCGCGGCGATCACCGGCCCCTGGACCGTCGAGCACCTGGTCAAGCTGAACGAAGCCCTGCGGCTCGTCCCCGCCCCCGACCGGTCCGCGCTGCGCGGCATCGAGATCCAGCGGGTGCGGGAGTTCGCCGGCGCGGACGGGCTCTCGGGCGCCGGCGCCAAGGCCGAGTACAACGCCCTGCTCGACGCGATCGTGAAGGCCCAGGAGTGGATCGAGGCCGGCGAGAAGGGCCTCTACCAGCAGGAGAGCGCCTTCGAGCAGCTCAAGCGGGACGTGACCCCGCGTCCGGTCACGGCGGGCGGCGGCAGGGGCTCGGTCACGCACGGCTGCCGCCTCTGCTGCGAGGACCCATGACCTGCCGGCTGAAGGCGGCCAGGGCGGCGTCGATCGGATGGGGCCGGGGCCTGCCCGACGCGTCCGGCCTGTTCCATCTCGCCAGGTTCGTCGTGATGGACATCTGCCGCCTGCCGTCGTCGCGGGTCAGCGACATCGTCGTGGCTCCCCAGACCGTGCCGCCGTGGCCCCAGCAGGTGCCGCCTCCCGGGATCTCGACCTTCTGCAGGCCGAGGCCGTAGTCGATGATCTCCCCGGTGTGGGCGCGGACCGGGACCGTGCGGTGCATCTCCGCCAGCATGGACAGGCCGACGATCTCGCCGCAGAGCAGCAGGCCGTAGAAGGTGTTGAGGTCCTCCATGGTGGACACCAGGGAGGCCGCCGTCCGCACCCAGGACATGTCGTACACGCTGTAGTCGCGGGGCGGGTCGATCATGCCGAAGAACGACTCGTAGATCCGCGGGTGCGGTTGCTCGATCCTCGGCCCGCCGGGGAAGGCGGTGTTGCGCAGCCCGGCGCGTTCGATGACGTGCCGGGTGACGTACCCCTCGGCCGTGGCGCCGGTCACGTGCTCCAGCAGCCGGCCGAGGATCATGTAGTTGGTGTTGGAGTAGACGCCGGGAGAGCCGCCGGGCTCGCCGGTCGGAGGCGCCGCGAGCCCCATCCTGATCAGCTCGGCCGGCGGGAAGTACGTGAACCGGTTGCCGTCCAGGCTGTCCGGCGAGACGTCCGGCAGGGACGGGAATCCGCCCAGTGACGGGAACGCGGCGGGAAGGTACTCGGCGATGCCGCTGGTGTGGTTGAGCAGCATCCGGACGGTGATGCGCTGCCCGCGCCCGCCCGGCACCAGCCGGGGCAGGTAGCGGCCGATCGGCGCGTCGAGCTGGAGGTCGCCCCGCTCGGCCCGCTGCAGGACGGCGGCCGCGACGAAGGTCTTGGTGATGCTGCCGACCCGTTGCGCCATCCCGGGCTCGACGGGACGGCCGGTCTCCAGGTCGGCGACCCCGGCGGCGCCCTGCCACACCCGGCCGCCGTCGCGCACCTCGGCGTACACGCCCGGCACGCCCGCGCGGCGCACGCCGTCCAGCGCGGAACCCAGGACCTCCGACCTCTCCCGGTCATTCACTGCTGATCTCATGCCCGCCATGATGGTCGCGCCGCCGCCCGGGGGCGTCCTGCCGGCGGAGTGACCTGCCGCTACCGCCAGGGGACCAGTGCGCGGCCGGCTACGACGCCGGGAGTAGTCCGGGCCGGTCCACGGAGTCCGTCACCAGGTGACGGGCAGCCTCTCCAGGCCCGATCCGCGCGTGGTGGTCAGTTCGCCGGCCGGTGCGGCCAGGGTGAGCGTGGGGATGCGGGTGAACAGGGCGCGGAAGGCCGTCTCCAGCTCGGCGCGGGCCAGGTTCTGCCCGAGGCACTGGTGGGCGCCGTGGCCGAAGGTGAGGTGTCGTCCGGCGGGCCGCCGCACGTCCAGCTCCAGGGGGCGGTCGAGCAGCGCCTCGTCGCGGTTGGCGACGGAGGTGACGATCAGCACGCCGTCGCCTTCGAGGATGAGCTGCCCGCCGATCTCGACGTCCTCGATCGCCACCCGGGGGAGCGTGCCCTCGCTGGCGACGTACCGCAGGAGCTCCTCCACGACGCCGGGCCACCCGAGCGTGCCGTCGCGTGCGGCGGCGAGCTGCCCGGGGTGTTCGAGCAGCGCGAGTGTGCCCAGCGAGATCATGCTGGAGGTGGTGACGTGGCCGGCGATCAGCAGGACGAGCGCCAGCCCGGTGACCTCGTCCAGGTCGGTCGCGCCCTGCTCGGCCTGATGGGCGAGCAGGGCGTCGATCAGGCCGTCGCCGGGGGCCGACTGCTTGGCCCGCACGAGGGCTTCGAGGTAGCGGCCGAGTTCCGCCATGGCCGCCGGGGCCTGCTCGGCGTCGTGCCGGAGCCTGGCCTGTCGCTCGAAGAAGGGATGGTCCTCGTACGGGACGCCGAGGAGCTCGCAGATCGCCAGCGAGGGCACCGGCAGGGCGAAGCCGGCCACCAGGTCGGCGGGCGGCCCGGCGGCCAGCAGGGCGTCGAGCCGCCCGTGCACGAGGTGTTCGAGCCGGGGACGCAGCGCCGTGACGCGCCTGACGGTGAACGCGGAGATCAGCGCTCTGCGCTGTCGCTGGTGCTCCTTCCCTTCGGCGCCGAGCAACATCGGCCGGGTGCGCGGGCCGGGTGGGAACGGAAGCGGCAGGGGCGAGCCGGGGTGCGCGCGGTCGGCGGTCAGCCGGGGGTCGGCCAGCAGGGCGCGGCCCTCGGCGTATCCGGTCACCGCCCATGCCTGGCGCCCGTCGGGCAACCGGACCTTCGTGACAGGGCCGGGGCCGTGGCCGTCGGCCGGGAGGTACGGGCAGGACTTGACGGTCGGCAGGCCGGGGAGGCCGCCGGCGGCGGGTTCCGTCATGATCTGCCGATCCTCCGTAAGATGCACAACGTATCTAATTGCACCCTCGCACGCTAGCACAGATAAGATTCGAAGCGCATCTTAAGGAGTGGTCCGATGACGCCCACGCGCCGACGGGGACAGCGACTGGACGACGCCATCCTCGACGCGACCTGGCAGATCCTGCACGAGGCCGGATACGCCAGGCTGACGTTCGAGGCGGTCGCGGCGGCGGCCGGCACCAGCCGCCCGGTGCTCAGCCGGCGCTGGCCCACCCGGGCCGAGCTCGCGCTCGCGGCCATGGAACGCGCGGCGCCGCCCGTCGCCGCGGTGCCGGACACCGGCGGCCTGCGCCCGGACCTGATCGACCTGCTGCGGGAGGCCGTCAACGGGTTCGGCGCCGTCCGCGGCGAGGTGCTGGCCGGGTTGCTCGCGGAAACGGCCCGCGACCCGGACGCCGCCGCCGCGGTGCGCGCGTGGATCGCACGCTCCACGACCCGGCACGCGATGGCCGCCGTCCTGGCGCGCGCCGCGGAGCGCGGCGAGATCCCCACCGCCGACCTTCCTGCCCGGGTGCTCCGGCTGCCCTTCGACCTGGCACGCAACGAGGTGGTCCTGGGCGGCCTGCCGCTCGCCGACGACGTGATCACCTCCATCGTCGACGACGTCGTCCTCCCGCTCGTCGGCGCGGCCGGGCGGGAGCGGCCGGCGTCCGCGACCGCGAGCGGGTCACCGGATTCCTGATCCGCTGGTTCCAGTGGCCCCTGACGTGGCCCCCTGCCCGACCGGTACGGACCTGCCCGCATCCGGTCGGCTTCCGGTCCACGTCAGGGGGTGCCGAACCAGACGGAGAGCGCTTCGTGCAGCGCCGGTACGGCGGTGTCGGCGGGTTCGTCGACGGATGCGGCCCAGGCGACGTGCGCGTCGGGGCGGATCAGCAGGGCGTCGGACGGTCGCCGGTCGGTCCTGGCGGTGTGGACGTCGACGCGCTGCCCCCAGGCGCGGGCGGCCTCGCGAAGGCCGGCGCGGTCGGCGAGGTCGAGGAGGACGGGCCTGGCGTGGTGCAGGAGTTCGGCGACGCAGGTGGTTCCCTGGCCGGTGTGCAGCGGGAGGTCGGGTGCGAACGTCCCGGCCAGGGGGTGGGGGTTCGGGCCGGGCATCGGGTAGCGGATGTCGGCGCCGGCGACCATGGATCCCATGCGCCGCAACGGCTGCTCGTCGGTGAGCAACTCCTGGACCATCTCACGGAGCGCTTCGGCGGCCGCGTCGTGCCCGCGTCGCAGCGCGACCTGGGCGCGGGTGTGCAGCATGGTGCGGGCGCCGGCGAGGTGGCGTTCGGCGTGGTAGGTGTCCAGCAGGCCGTCCGGCGCCCGGCCGTGCAGGTCGGCGGCCAGTTTCCAGGCCAGGTTGACCGCGTCCAGCAGGCCGGCGTTGAGCGCCACGCCGGTGGCGGGGAACAGGTGCGCCGCGTCCCCGGCCAGCAGGATGCGCCCGGCCCGGTAGCGCTCGGCCTGGCGGGCCTTGAAGGTGAAGCGCGACAGCCGTGTCGATCCCGCCAGTGGCAGGTGCACGCCGAGCACGCGGCGCATGCTGTCCTGCAGTTCGGTCAGGGTCATCGGGACGTCGTCGTCGTAGTCGGTGGTCTCGTCCTCGATGGTGTAGAGGGAGACGCTCCGGGCGCCGGGTGAGGAGCCGAGGCCGAACAGGCCGTGGTCGGTGCGGGTGAAACCGGCGCGGATCACGCCGAAGCCGGGGACGTCGAGATCGCCGTCGCCGAGCACGGTGACCTCGTCGGTCAGGGTGACCTGGGCCAGCCGGTTGACCTCGGGGTAGACGGTGCCGGGGAAGCCGATGCCGGCCCAGTCCCGGACGCGGCTGCGCGCGCCGTCGCAGCCGACCAGGTAGCGGGCGCTGACCCGGTACGGTCCGTCCGGGCCCCGCACGTCCACCCTCACCCCGGCGTCGTCCTGGTTCACGCCGGTCACCTCGTGCCCGCGGTGTACGTCCACGCCGAGCTCGCCGGCGCGTTCGTCGAGCAGCCGTTCCTGGTGCTGCTGCGGGAGCGGCAGCGCGTGCAGCGGCGGGTCCGCCAGCCGGGTGAAGTCCAGGTGCACCCCGCCGAACGGGAACCGGGGTGCCGGGGCGGGGCCGGGGCAGGCAGCCTGGAAGCGCTCCAGCAGGCCCCGGTAGCGCAGCAGCTCCAAAATCTGGCCGCCGAGGCCGCCGGCCTTGGGGGTGTCGCGGCGGTTCGGGTGCCGCTCCAGCACCAGCGGCCGCACCCCGGCCAGGCTCAGTTCGATCGCCAGCATGAGGCCGGCCGGTCCGGCTCCCGCAATGATCACGTCGGCGTTCTTCATCGGTCACTTTCCTTACGATCTGTCGCGTGTCGGGTTTCAGAGGTCGGCGACGGTGGAGGTCGGGGTGTTGAGGACGCCGTCGAACGCCTCCAGGACGGGGGTGTGCAGGTAGGCGCCCTGGATCCGGATGCGGTCGGGACCGGCGATCCCGTGCGCCTGGCGCAGGTCGGCGATGCTGAGCCCGAGCCCGGCCTCGGCGAAGGCGGCCTCGACGCTGCCCGGCTCGGGCGGCTGCAGCGCGGTGTCGTCGATGGCGAAGCCGAAGCGCGCGTTCTCGTCGGGGCGCATGTCGGCGGTGTGTCCGGCGGGGCTGGTCAGGGCGAGGGCGACGTAGTCGTCGCCCAGGCGGTTGTGCAGGTGCTGCCCCATGGGCAGCCCCGTGAGCCGGCCGTTGAAGGAGACCGGCGTCTTCTGGATGTGGGCGTTGTGGGCGGCCAGCACGATGCGGGCCTCGGGACCGGAACGTTCCAGGTGCCACTGGACCGACCCGGCCATGTAGACGTCCCTGGCCGAGGTGTCGGCGGTCAGGCCGGTGCCGGCGTACAGACCGGCCATGGCGCGAAAGCCGTAGTCGGCGCTGCAGGCGGCCTCAAGGCGGCGCAGGGCGAGGTCGTAGCTGGGCCGGTCGGCACGGGAGAGGTACAACACCTCCACGGCGCGAAAGCGTATGAGCAGCCGCATCAGGATCGCGCTGAGGGCGTCCTGCTCGGCGGTTGCCAGGCGGGTCCAGGCCGGCGCGGCCGAGGCCGCGGAGGCGCCGGCGAACGACCCGGCGATCCGCATCGCCTCCTCGATCACCGGGAGGGTCTCGGGATCGACCTGGCGCAGGTAGTCGGCGACCGGGGCCAGGGCGGGAAGCAGGGACCCGCCGGCCGCCGGGATGTCGATCCCGGCGAAACGCACCGGCTCGGCCGCTGAGGCGTTGTGCCGGCGCATCCAGCGCAGCGGCTCGTCGACCCCGACGGGGATCGCCGTCGCGAGCCGGGCCGCCAGCTCGTCGTCCGTGCCTTCGCCCTGCGCCCAGGCGTCCAGGGGGACGCCCTCGCTGAATCCGTACTCGAAGGCCAGGACGGTGAAGCCGCAGCGCTCGGCCAGGAACCGCAGGATGCGCCGGCGCATGACCGAGAACTCGGTGATGAAGTGGGAATTCTCGCCGACCGCGACGACGCGCGCGTCGCCGACGAGGTCGCGCAACGGCTCCAGGTCGTCGAGCGGAGCCTCGGGGTCGAGGTGGGTGAGCGGGACGGCGTGGCCGCGAAGCCAGTCGGCGAACGGGTCGAGGCGGGACGAAGCGGGCATAAGGACAGCTCGATTCTGATCGTGGAATGGTGAAGGAACGACAGATGGAGGCGCGTGACACCGTGGGCGGAGGCGTCACCGGAGCCCGGTGGCGCGTCCTAGCGCCCGCCGGCCGCCGCTTCCTCCAGCTCCGCGAC
>NZ_JBSFGJ010000448.1:0-7560 GCF_053596515.1 Nonomuraea sp. NPDC001684 | reverse complement strand
CGTCGACCGCACCAACCACCGCGCGAGCACCACCATCAACATCCTCACCGAACACCAGTTGACAGCAGCCCAAAGCCCTTAACTTCCCGGCATTGCCGCTAACGCGGGCGGCAGGTCTGGTCGGTGGCGGGGAGTGCGCCGGTGGCCAGGTAGGCGTTGACCTTGGCGTCCACGCAGGCGTTGCCGTACTCGCCGTAGATCCCGTGGGCGATGGCGCCGCGCAGGGTGAGCAGGCGGGAGCCGGTCAGCGCCCGGTGCATGGCCCTGCTGCCCTCGTAGGTGGTGGCGGTGTCGCCGGTGGCGGACACGATCAGCGCGGGGGTGGGGTTGGCGACGTGCGTGAGCGGTTCGCGCGGCTCGTCCGGCCAGAAGGCGCAGGGCCAGATGTTGTTCTTGACCGGGCCGAAGAGCGGGTGACGCGCCCGGCTGCGCTGGACGTCGTCCCAGTAGACGTCGGGGTCGCCCGGCGCGGCCCGGTCGCCGCAGGTGATCGCGGCGGCCGGGCTGGCCAGCGGCGAACCGGCGCTGGTCAGGACGAACGCCAGGAATCCGGCGAGCTCGGCGCCGGGTTCGGCCGGGCGGCCGTGTGCGGCCTCGTTCAGGGTCCGGACGGTGGCGGCGAACTCGGCGCGCGCCTCGGGACGGTCGTTCGCGGAGCCGACGGAGAGCAGGTACGGGACCGCCTGGTCGTCCACCTCGTACGCCCCGACGCGCAGCGGACGCTCCTCCGCGGCGGCGACGATCGTGTCCACGGTGGCGAGCACGCGGGCGGTGGTCGCGCCGAGCCCGTAGGTGCCGTGGCGTCCGGCGGCCCAGGACGCCCAGGCGCGCAGCGCGCGGTCCGCCTCGTCCTCGGAGCCCCGCATCGCCCTGGGGCCCCACTTGCCCGGGTCGCCCGCGCTGTCCAGGACCACCCGGTCGGTGCGGCCGGGGAACATCTGCGTGTAGATCGCGCCCAGGTAGCTGCCGTAGGAGTAGCCGAGGAAGGAGATCCGGCGCTCCCCCAGGGCGCGGCGCACGAGGTCGATGTCGCGGGCCGTGTCGCGGGTGTTGGCGTACGGGAGCACGTCGGCGTGCCGCTGGGCGCAGCGCTCGGCCAGGTCGCGCTGCACCGCCACCTGGTGGTCGAACCGGGCGCGGGTCGAGCCGGCCGAGCGCAGCCACAGGCCGATGGGCCAGCCGCAGTCGAGCGGCGTGCTGCGCCCGACGAAACGCGGGTCCAGGCCGATGACGTCGTACCGGGCGGCGACGTCCTTCATGGCCGCGCGTGTCCGCAGGGGCATGCCGAGCGTGCTCTCGCCGGGGCCGCCGCTGTTGAGCACCAGGGCGCCGATGCGATGGGCGCGGTCGGTCGCGGGGATGCGGGACAGCGCGAGCTTGATGGCGCGGCCGCCCGGCCTGGAGTGGTCGAGCGGGACGGCGAGCTCCGCGCAGCGCGCGCCCGCCTGGTCGAGCTGCCTGCCGACGGCGTCGTCCGGGCCCAGGGAGCAGCGTTTCCAGTCGAGCGCCGGGGGTTTCCCGCCGGTCGCCGCGGGCGCGCCGGCGTCGGCTCCGGCCGGGGGCGCGACGGCGACGGACAGGGCGATCAGGGCGAGGGCCGGGAGCAGACGGCCGAGCGGCCGCACACGTGTCGGTTTCATGGCCGGGGACGCTATTCCGGCCGGACGCCCGGCACGATACAGCCGGCCGCACGCCCTTGGTACAGCCCGCTGTAGTGTCCGGCCGCGGACGGTGACGGGATACTGGTGCCCCGGTACGCAGGTCAGGAGGAGGTGCGCATGCGTGACCGCGCTCTCCCCGGCTCGGTCTCCCGGCTGTTCTCCGGTTCGACGTCCTGGCTGTCGTCCGGCTCGGTCTCCCGGCTGTCGTCCGGGTCGGGCTACCTGCTGGGCACGCTGGTCACCGCCGTGGTCACGGCGCTCGCGCTCCCGGTGCTGCTCGCGCCGGCGGCGGGGCGGGGCTGGGCGGCCTGGCACCGCCGGCGGGCCGGGCGGCTGCTCGGCGTCCCGGCGGGCGGGGTGCCGGGCGGGCGGCGGGATCTCGCCTGGGCGCTCGCGCACGTCGCCACCGGGTTCCCGCTCGGGCTGGCCGCCCTGCTGTGCCTGGGCAACATCGTGGTCGCCGCGGTGGCGATGGTCGCGTGGCAGGCGTTCCCGGCGGACGCGCGTCCCACGCTGTTCTCGTTCTTCGACGTTCCCGTGGACGACTGGGCGACCGCGCTGGCCGGAGGGTCGGCCCAGATCGTCGTCCTCGGCGCGGCGGCCTGGTGGGGGCTGCCCGCGCTGGCCCGGCTGCACGCCCGGCTGTCCCTGGCGCTGCTCGCGCCGTCGGCCCGCGAGCGGCTCACCGAGCGGGTCGACGTGCTGACCAGGAGCCGGGTCGGCGTGGTCGACGCCCACGGCGCGGAGCTCCAGCGCATCGAACGCGACCTGCACGACGGGACGCAGGCCCGCCTGGTGACCATCGCCATGCACCTGGGCCTGGCCCGCGAGTCGCTCGCCGACGACCCGGACACGGTCGCCCTGCTGCTCCAGGAGGCGCACGAGACGGCGGAGGAGGCGATGGCCGAGCTGCGCGCGGTGCTCCAGACGATCTACCCGCCGATCCTCGCCGACCGCGGGCTCGACGGCGCGCTGACGGCGCTGGCCGCCCGGTCGAGCGTGCCGGTCCACATCGAGCTCGCCGACCTGGGCGCGCTGCCGCCGTCCGTGGAGACGGTGGCCTACTACGTGATCGCCGAGGCGCTGACGAACGTGACCAAGCACGCCGCCGCCACCAGGGCGTCCCTGCGGATCGAGCGGGCCGGCGACGTGCTGTCCGTCGAGGTCACCGACGACGGCAGGGGCGGCGCCGACGAGGCGCGCGGCACCGGGATCCCCGGGATCCGCCGGCGGGTCGCCGCCCTCGACGGCACGCTGCGCCTCGACAGCCCGCCGGGCGGCCCCACCACGCTCGCCGTCCGGATGCCGTGCGCGTCGTGACCGTCGAAGGAGGTCCCTTGCGGGTCGTGATCGCCGAGGACAACGTCCTGCTGGCCAGCGGGCTGAAGCTGCTGCTGGCGGCCAGGGGCTGCGAGGTCGTCGCGGTCGTCGGCGACGGCGAGGCGTTCCTGCTCGCCGTCGCCGAGCACCGTCCCGACATCGCCATCGTCGACGTGCGGCTGCCGCCGTCGTTCCGCGACGAGGGCATCCACGCCGCGCTGCGGGCCCGCCGCGAGCACGGCGCGCTGCCGATCCTGGTGCTCTCGCAGTACGTCGAGCGCGAGTACGCCGGCGAACTGCTCGCCGACGGCCGCGGCGGCATCGGCTACCTGCTCAAGGACCGCATCGGCCGGGTGGCCGAGTTCGTCGACGCCCTGCGGCGGGTCGCGGCCGGCGGCACCGCGATGGACCCGGAAGTGGTCGCCCAGCTCTTCGCCCGCCGCGCCGACGACCCCCTCGCCGCCCTCACCGCCCGCGAGCGGGAGTCCCTGGCCCTCATGGCGCAGGGGCACGACAACGCCACCATCGCCGAGCGCATGCGCATCTCCGACAACGCCGTCCACAAGCACATCGGCAACGTCTTCGCCAAGCTCGGCCTGGCCCCGGACGACTCCGGCCACCGCCGCGTCCGCGCCGTGCTCGCCTACCTGGACGGCGCTCCGCGCCCGCCCGAGCAGACCCCGGTCCGCGGGAAGCCCAGCTGACCCCATCCCCTCCGGCGGACACGCCCGCGCGGACGTCAGAGCAGCGCGGCGAGCTCGGCCGGCCGCGAGAACATCGGCCAGTGGCCGGTCGGCAGCTCGGCGAACGTCCACTCGGGGGTGCCGAGCGCGGCGAACGCCGGGTTCCCCGAGGCGATCAGCTCGCGGATCAGTGCCACCGGCATGGTCGAGGCGACCAAGGTCTTCGGCGTCGCCGGGATGCGCTCCGGCCGCTGCGCCGGCTGCACGGCCGCGCCCCACGGCTGGGGCGTCGCCTTCGCGCGGATCTGCTCCCATCGTTCCTCGGTGAGGCCCGCGAACTTGCCCGCCCCCTGCTCGTAGGCGGGCACGTCGAGCGCGTGGCCGTCCCCGACCTGGGCGCGCCAGGCCTTCTGGGTGTCCTCGTCGTTGAAGTCGATCACCGCCGCCCCGGACGGCAGCGGCCCGGCGTCCACGTAGACGACCCGGCTGAGCCGCTCGGGATGCCGGTCGGCGACCGCGGTCACCGGGACGTTCGCCCCGCTGTGCCCGACCAGGACGACGTCGTCCCATCCGTCCATCGCCGCCAGGATGTCGGCGACATGTGTCTCCACGCCGACCTCCGGTGACAGCTCGCCGGCCCGCTCCGCCACCCCCGTCAGGGTGACCGCCCGCACCTGGTGCCCGGCGGCGCGCAGTTCGTGCGCCACCTCGTCCCAGGCCCAGGCGCCGAGCCAGAATCCGGGTACCAGCACGTAGTTCGCCATCTCGTCGTCCTTCCAAGTGAGCCGATGTCGCTACGCTAAAGCGGAAAGCGGACAGAACCCGCCCGGATAAAGAGGGTGACCTGTGTCATATCCGGCGACCCGGATGCTGGCGATGCTCGAACTGCTCCAGGCCCACCACGTGCTGGGCGGCCGCGACCTCGCCCAGCGGCTCGGCGTGGACGAACGGACCGTCCGCCGTTACGCCGCCCGGCTCGCCGACCTGGGCATCCCCGTCGCCGCCGAACGCGGCCGGTACGGCGGCTACCGGCTGATGCCCGGCTACAAGCTGCCGCCGCTGATGCTCACCGACGACGAGGCCACCGCCGTCGTCCTCGGCCTGCTCGCCGGACGCCGCCTGGGCCTGGCCGCCGAGGCCACGGAGGCCGCCCTGGCCAAGATCCGGCGGGTGCTGCCGGCCACGCTGCGGCAGCAGGCCGGCGCGCTGGAGGAGACCCTCGACTTCACCCTCGCCGCCCGCGCGGCGCGGACGCCCGCGAGCCGGGCCGTGCTGACCCTGGCCGCCGCGATCCGCGACCGCCGCCGGGTCACGCTGGGCTACCGCTCCTGGAAGGGCTCCACCACCGAACGCGAACTGGACGGCCACGGCCTGGTCTTCCACTCCGGCCGCTGGTACGTGACCGGCCTCGACCACCTGTCCGGCGAGCTGCGCACCTTCCGCCTCGACCGGATCTCCTCCGTCGTCCCGGGGACGGCCTCCTACGAGATCCCCGCCGAGTCCGACCCGGTGCGGCAGGTCACCGCGTCGCTGGCCCGGGTGCCGTACGCGCACCTCGTCGAGGTCGTGCTGCGCGTGCCTCTCGCGGAGGCGGCCCGTCGCGTCCCGCCGTCGGTGGCCACGCTCACCGAGACCCCGGACGGAGTGCTGCTGCGGATGCGCGCCGAGTCCCTGGACGGCATGGCCGCCATGCTCGCCGGGCTCGGCTTCCCGTTCACGATCCAGTCGCCGCCGGAGCTGCGCACGGCCGTCCGCCGCCTGGCCCAGAGCCTGCTGGACCAGACCTCCGATTGAGGCGGTACTGGAGGGACGGTGCCAGCCGAGTCCGTCCGGGTCCGTCCGAGCTGCTGTTGGACACCCCGGGCCGGCCGCTTGCCTGGGGTGCGAGGCGGCCGACCGGGCCGCCCGCAGCGAAGGAGAGACCCGTGAACGCATCCAGCGCGCCGCGCCCCAGGACCAGGAAGGTCACCGCGGCCCTCGCCGCCACCGCACTCGCCGCCGGGCTCGGCCTGGCCGCCCTCGCCACCACCGCGCCGCCCGCCCAGGCGACCTCCGCGGCCGGCCCCGCGACCGGCCAGCCGGGCCTGGACCGGCTGCACGCGTACTGCCAGAGCCTGGGCCACCTCAACTCGGTGGCCCAGAATCCGAAGTCGGTCTGGAGCTGGCGCTGCGTCGGCGTGGACGGCACCATGCACGGCATCAACATGCACGACGCGTGCCGCTGGCAGCACGGCGCCGGCCTGTCCCACGCCGCCTTCCACGACGAGCGCAACGCCTTCTCCTGGTACTGCTACTGATCGCGGCGCCACCTGCCCGCCCCGCCTTCGTCGGCGGTCAGCCGATGGGGGCGGGGAGGACGCCGGTGCGGTGGAGATGGCGGCGGGCCGCCGCGATGGCCTCCGGGGTCGAGGCGAACACCTGGCCGGCCTCGTCCAGGCGGGCGATCGCGCCCAGGGCGCGCAGCGGCCGGTGGTGGCCGTCCCGGATGCCGGAGACGTACACGGTGATGCCGCGTCGTTCCAGGCGGGCGACGGCGTCGCCGAGCACCAGGGCGCCGCTGGCGTCGATCGTGGTGATGCGGGACATGCGCAGGATCACCACCGAGACGTCGGCGACCTCCGACAGCTCCAGCAGGAAGCGGTGCGCCGCGGCGAAGAACAGCGGCCCGTCCAGCCGGTAGGCGACGATGTGCTCGGCCAGCAGCTCGTGCTCCTCGGCGTCGTGGTCGCCGGGCAGGTCGGCCCGCAGGGGCACGGTGTCCAGGCGCACGTTCCCGGCGATGGCGCGCAGCGCGAGCGCCCCGGCCACGATCAGGCCGAGGATGACGGCGGTGACCAGGTCGAGGACGAGGGTCGCGACCGCGGTCGAGACCAGGACGACGGCGTCGGCCCGGGTGGAGCGCAGCATCGACGTCACCGAGCCAACCTCGACCATCCGCGCCGCGGTGGCCAGCAGCACCCCGGCCAGGGCCGCCAGCGGGATGCGGGCGACCAGCCCGGCGGCGGTGAACACGATGACGCCGAGGATCGCGGCGTGCGCGAGCGCGGCCAGCCGGGAGGACGCGCCCGCGCGCACGTTGACGGCGGTGCGGGCGATCGCCCCGGTGGCCGGGACGCCGCCGAACAACGGGGCGACCAGGTTGGCGATGCCCTGGCCGAACAGCTCGCGGTCGGGGTCGTGCCGATGGTTGACGCTCATGCCGTCGGCGACGGCGGCCGACAACAACGATTCCAGCGCGGCCAGCGCGGCCACGGCGAACGCGGGGGCGACGAGGGAGCTCAGCGCGCCGACGTCCAGGAACTCCAGGGACGGGGCGGGCAGCCCCGCGGGCAGGGCGCCGATGCGCGTCACCGGCAACCCCGCCAGCTCCGCGACGAGCGTGGCGGCGACGACGGCGAGCAGCGAGAACGGCACAGCGGGCCGCCGGCGTCCGCCGACCAGGATCAGCGCCGCGACCGCCGCGGCCATGGCGAGGGCGGCCCAGTTCGGACGGGCCGCGAAGTCGCGTACCGCCTGCCAGGCCACGGCCAGCACCTTGTCACCCGCGGGCGTGGGCACGCCGAGCGCGGCGGGCACCTGCTGCATGCCGATCACGCAGGCGATGCCCAGGGTGAAGCCCTCCACCACCGGCGCGGGCACCAGCATCATGAACCGGCCCGCCCGGGCCAGGGCCAGGCCGAGCAGCAGCAGCCCGGCCAGCAGCCCCACCGTCAGCACGCCGGTGGCGCCGTGCGCGTGCATGATCGGGACGAGCACCACCGTCATCGCCCCGGTCGGCCCGGACACCTGCAGCGCCGAGCCGCCGAAGACGGCGGCCAGCGCGCCGGCCACCACCGCGGTGGCCAGCCCCGCCTGCGCGCCCAGCCCGCTGGAGTTGCCGAAGCCGAGCGCCAGCG
>NZ_JBSFGJ010000447.1:0-7599 GCF_053596515.1 Nonomuraea sp. NPDC001684 | reverse complement strand
GGACGCCCTGACCGAGGCCGTGCGCGTATGGCCGGACGACCCGCCCCGCGACCCCAAGGCCTGGCTGGTCACCGTGGCCTGGCGCAAGTTCCTCGACGCCGCCCGCGCCGACGCCTCCCGGCGGCACCGCGAGACCCGCGTCGACAGCGAGCCCCCGCCGGCCCCCGGGGAGGCGGTGGACGACACGCTCCAGCTGTACTTCCTGTGCGCGCACCCGTCCCTGACGCCGGCCTCGGCCGTCGCGCTCACGCTGCGCGCGGTCGGTGGGCTGACCACGCGCCAGATCGCGCAGGCGTACCTGGTGCCGGAGGCGACCATGGCCCAGCGGATCAGCCGGGCCAAGCGCACCGTCTCCGGCGTGCGGTTCAACCAGCCCGGCGACGTCGCCACCGTGCTGCGCGTGCTGTACCTGGTCTTCAACGAGGGCTACTCCGGTGACGTCGACCTCGCCGCCGAGGCGATCCGGCTCACCCGGCTGCTCGCGGCGAAGATCAGGCACGAGGAGGTCGCGGGCCTGCTCGCGCTCATGCTGCTGCACCACGCCCGGCGACCGGCACGCACCGCTCCCGACGGGAGCCTCGTGCCCCTCGCCGAGCAGGACCGCGGCCTGTGGGACACCCGTCTGATCGCCGAGGGCGTCGACGTGCTCCAGGCGGCCCTCGCCCGCGACCGGCTGGGCGAGTTCCAGGCCCAGGCCGCCATCGCCGCGCTGCACGCCGACGCCCCGACGGCCGGGGAGACCGACTGGCCGCAGATCGTCGAGTGGTACGACGAGCTGGTGCGCCTCACCGGCAGCCCGGTGGCCCGCCTCAACCGGGCCGTCGCCGTCGGCGAGGCCGACGGCCCGCGGGCCGGTCTGGCCGCCCTGGCCGAGCTCGACCCGGACCTGCCTCGCCACGCCGCCGTCGCGGCCTACCTGCACGAACGCGCCGGCGACCCGGCCACCGCGGCCCGGCTCTACGCCGAGGCCGCCCGATCGGCCCCCACCCTCCCCGAACGCGACCACCTCACCCGCCAGGCGGTCCGGCTGGGCGGGGCGTGAAGGTTCGGGGCTGACGTCGTCCGGCTGCGCGGGGCGTGAAGGTCCGGGCCTGACGTCGTCCGGCTTCGGGCGGCCGGATCATCAGCCTCCGGTGACGACGAGCACCAGCCCCGACGCGACCAGCCCCATCTCGACCACCACCACGAATGCGCCGCTGGGCAGCCGGTCGACGATCTTCTTGCCCGCCCAGGCCCCGGCCGCGCTCGCCGGCGCCAGCGCCAGCCCGGTGGCGACGCCGGACGTGGTCAGCACGGCGGCCGCGCCGAAGACGACCAGCTTGGTCAGGTGCATCACCACCGCCGCCGCGGCCTCCGTGCCGATGTAGGCGCCCCGCAGCAGGCCACGGGCCAGGAAGAACGGCGCGACCATCGGCCCCATGGAGCCGACCAGCGCCGAGCCGAACCCGGACACGGCTCCGACGGCCGCGAACGCCGCGTCGTCCAGCCGGACGCCATGCGGCCGCCTGCGTCGCCAGGCCACCATGACCAGCAGGAACACCCCGATGACCCGGGTCAGCGTGGCCAGCGGGGCGGCGGCGAACACCAGCGCGCCGGCCGCGGCGGCGGGAACCGCCCCGGCCGCGAAGACGCCCACCAGACGGCGGTCGACCTCGTCCCGGTTGAACCACACCCGGCTGCCGTTGCCGGCGAGCTGCGCGACGGTCAGCACCGCGACGGCGTCCCGGGTGCCCAGGACCGCGACGAACACCGGCAGCAGCAGCACCCCGCCGCCGAACCCGGCCACCGCCGACAGCGTCGCCGTGGCGAACGTCGCCACCACCATGACGACCACGACCAGGACGGTGTTCACGCTCTTCACCTCTCCCCAGGGATGCGCGGCCTGTCATTCTCCGGGAGCGGAGCAGCAGGAGCAGCCGGGGGCACGTCCGTCCGCCTGCTCCTCAAGGCCGGCCGGGACGGCGCAGCAGGCGTCGCCGTGCCAGGCTTCGCGGCCTTCCTTGACCGCGACCGCCGCGATCACCAGCGCGGCGACCGGGTCCGCCCAGGACCAGCCGAACAGGCTGTTGAGCGCCAGTCCCACCAGCAGCACGCCGGACAGGTAGGTGCACAGCAGGGTCTGCTTGGAGTCGGCCACCGCGGAGGCGGAGCCGAGCTCGCGTCCGGCGCGGCGCTGCGCATGGGACAGGAACGGCATGACCACCAGCGACGACGCGGCCAGGATCAGGCCGGGCGTCGAATGCTCGGCCTCGCCCACCCCCAGCAGCGTACGGACGGCGTCGAGGGTGACGTAGGCGGCCAGCGCGAAGAAGGAGATCGCGATGACGCGCAGCGCCGTCCTCTCCCGCCTTTCATGGTCGGCCGCGGAGAACTGCCAGGCCACCGCGGCGGCCGAGGCGACCTCTACCACCGAGTCCAGCCCGAACCCGACCAGCGCGGCGGAGGAGGCGAGGGTGCCGGCGGTGATGGCCACCACCGCCTCGATCACGTTGTAGGTGATGGTGGCCGCGACCAGCAGGCGGATGCGGCGCCGCAGGGCCGTCCGGCGCGCCGGGGTGGTGAGGTGCGCGGCGGTCACGACACCGGCTCCTGCGTGACCTCCACGGGGCCGGGACGCAGCGTCACGGCGTGGCCGGCGGCGGCCAGCAGTTGTTCGGCGGAGGCGAGCAGGTCCATCAGCTCGGGCCGGGTCAGGGAGTAGAACGACTGGCGGCCCTCGGCGCGATAGTCGATCAGGCCGCAGTCGCGCAGACAGGCCAGATGCTTGGACACCGTGGACTGGGCCAGGCCGAGCTGGGTGGTCAGGTCGACCACGCGGGCCTCGCCGCGGGCCAGGCGCTGGACGATGCGCAGCCGGGTCTCGTCGGCCAGGGAGTGGAACAGCGCGGCCGCGGGGGAGATGCCGGCGGCGATGTCCGCACTGACACAACGGCCACCTTCAGAATCAATCGCCATGTGGCGATGTTAGCCCTGATTTGGCATCTATGGCGAGGGTGGTGGTGTTCGCCTGGAGGTCGGTCTCTCGCCTTCCGGTGTCTGTCTGGACGTGTTCGTCGGACTTCTGCCGGGTCTTTCGGGGCGGGGTGGGATCTGGGAGGCTCGCTTTCGTGAGTGCACCAGGGGCGCGGGGCCGCCCCGCCGCCGACGAGCGCGAGACCGTCGTGATCCTTCGAGTGCTCGGGACGACCGGCGTCGCGGCGGGGCTGGCCTCGGCTGCGTTCATGTTGCTGCGGTGGTCGAGCCCGCCGCTGCCCTGGCTGGCGTTCCTGCTCGTCGTCGCGCTGGTCGGGGTCGGCCTGCGGGTCGAGGCGGCGATCCTGGCGCGTTCCGCTCGCTGACCCGGCGCTTCTGCCAACCGGCTTGTGTCCCGGCCGGTCGGCCGGGACGTTCGGGCGGGACGTTCGGCGGGCTCGCGCGGGTCAGCGTTCGCAGACGACGCCGTCGCCGTCGCGGTCCTGGTACCAGGCGTACTCGGGGTCGATGCCGCGGCGGTACGGGCCGTAGCCGGCGGCGTTCGCCTCGGCGCAGGTGCGGAAGCGCGGGTCCGTGCCGGCGGGCGGGGGCGGCGTGGGGGTCGGAGTCGGGGACGGGGTCGGCGTGGAGGTGGACGTGTCGCACCTGCCGGACCAGATCCGCAACTTCTCCGCCTTGGCCTTCGCCTGCTCCGCGCGGAAGAGGCTCTTGTACCCGTCGTCCGGCTTGAACGGGACGGCCTTGCCGTAGCCGTAGCGGATCAGGTTGCGGTTGACGTGCACGCCCTTGGCGTTCCACACGTGCGAGGGCGGGACGCCCGGCGTCCTGGCGGTGAGCAGGTGGGCCGTCGTCCCGGGTGGCAGGAGTGCCGCCGTACGGGCGGTGGCAGCCCTGGACCAGCACCGCCCGCGCTCGGGGGTGTCCACGCCGAGCAGCTGCACGCGGATCTTCGTGGTGCCGCGCACGACGTCGACGGTGTCGCCGTCCACGATCTTGACGACCCGGGCCGCGACCGTGCCCCTGGGGACGGCGGCCGCGTCGGCCGGCGTGCTCAGGGCGAGGGTGAGGGGCAGTAGAGCGGCCGTGGCGGTGACGATCCTGGCCGTGCTCGCGTTCGTAGGCATGGCGTGACTCCAGGGACGGATGGTCCGGACGTGAGGAGACGCGCCGACGGAGACAGGGGTGTACCGCCGGAAGGGCACGGTTATGTCACTCCTGGTCGAGGTACGGCGACGCTGCGCTTAGGGTTTGACTGATCGCCGGCCCCCTCGGGGTGGCCGACGTCCAAGGTCAGAGGCTTGTGCGGCCCTCTCCGGCCTGCCCCGCGCGGACGGTTGCGCGTGCGGGGCCGGGCTGGTCGTCAGGGACGGTCCGGCGCCGGAGCCGCGATATGCTCGTACTGGTGTTCGATAAGCTGCCTGCCTCTGGGGGAGTGCCGTGGTTGTCACCAAGGAAGCCGGATGGGTGGGCTTGAGCTGGGATGACTGGTCCGATCTGAGCGAGATCCGTGCCCGCCTCGACTCCGGCGCCGATCCGCATGCCGACCTGTGGCACGAGGGGCCGCCCCTCCACCTCGCGGCTGAGTACGGCTCGCCCGAGGTGGTCGCCGAGCTGGCCCGCCGGGTCGGCGACGTCGATGCCGCGTACGAAGGGCACAGCGCCCTCTGGCGGGCCGTGTTCGCCCACCAGAGGGACAACGCGCTCGCCCTGGTCGCCGCCGGGGCCGATCCGTGGCGGCCGATGACGGGCGGCTGGTCGCCCGGGCGGCTCAGCCTGGCCGGTCCCAACCCGGGCCTGTTCTTCCCCTTCCCTCGCGACAAGCCCACGCTTTCGGAGGCGGAGAACGCCGCCGTCGTGGAGGCCGAGCGGCTGATCGAGGCCCTGGGCGACTTCGAGTACGACGGGCTGGGGCTGGTGTGCGTCGCGGGCGTCACCGCGGCGGAGGCCGCGCGGCGGCTCGGGGCGACGGTGGCCGAGGGAGCCGGGATCGACGGGGTCCTCGACGAGCCGTACCCGGGCGAGCGGAACGGCCTGGTGGGAGCCACCGACGTGCCGGGCGGATGCGTGATCAGCCGGCGCCGGGGTTCCGAGGTGACCAGCGCCGACGTCATCAACCGCCTCTCGGCCGGGACCGTCTGTTACGCGATGTACGCCGATCCGAAGGGCGGCAACCAGGGCTACAGCTCGCGGGACGGTGTCGTCGAGGAGTGGGACGCGTATCCGGGCGGCGGCTGGGTGTCGCCGGACAGCTCGGCGGACGAGGTGCTGAACGCCTTCCTCTACCAGGGGGAGGGGGTGGCGTACTGCTGCGCGTACACGGGGCTGCGGCTCACCGACGCCCGGCCCGTCCTGGGGCCGCCCGACATCTGGCTGCACCTCCCGCCTCGCGGCTGACGCCGGTCGGCCGGTAGGTGCTGCTCCGGAGTCAGGGCATGGCGGCCGAGGCCGCGCCCAGCACGGCTCCGTGTGCGCCCAGGGTCGAGAGCCGGACGGGGACGGAGTCCAGGCCGCGGGGCGCGTACCGGCGGATCGTCTCGAACAGGGGGACGGTCAGGAGCTCGCCGAGGCCGGTGACGCCGCCGCCCAGGACGATCACGTCCGGGTCCAGGAGGGTGGCGGCGGAGGCGATCGAACGGCCGAGGATGACGGCGGCCTCGCGGATCACCTCGCGGGCCAAGGGGTCGGCGGTTTCCGGCCCAGCCTGCTGTCCGGTGGCCCCTAGGGGGTTCCGCGGGTCGGGGGTGTCGGCCGGGTGTCGTAGGGCGGGGGGCTCGGTGTTGTGCCGGGCTGGGGGGAAGGAATTGAGGGCGGGGGCGGTGCCGCCGCGGGCGTGGTAGGCCGACAGGATCGCCGGGCCTGACGCGTACGCCTCCAGGTGGCCCGTCGCGCCGCAGGGGCACGGGCGGTCGGCGTCGGCGTTCGGGGGCAGGACGACCGGGGTGTGGCCGAGGGAGCCCGCCATGCCGTTGCGGCCACGCAGGAGTTCGCCGTCCCGCACGAGTGCGCCGCCGACGCCGGTGCCGATCGTGAGGACCAGGGCCAGGCGGCTGTCCCGGGCCGCGCCGTACCGGGCCTCGCCGAGCGCCCAGGCGTGGACGTCGTTGAGCACGGTGACGGGCAGGCCGAGCCGTTGGGTGAAGGCGGTCGCCAGGTCGGTGCCCCGCCAGCCTGGCAGGGCGTCGGTGGCGTGCGTGACCACGCCGTTGCCGTCGATCGTCCCGGCGCTGCCGACTCCGGAGGCGATGACGTCCATTCCGGCGGCGCGTGCCTGCGTGAGGCGGTCTTCGGCCAGCTCCAGCGCGGCGGCCAGCACCGCTGCGGCGCCACCTTCGGCGGGTGTGGGGACGCGGGCGGGGAGGCGGATCTCCGTCTCGCCCCCGGTGGCCGAGGCCGGGATCAGGGCGGCGGCGGTCTTGGTGCCGCCGATGTCGATGCCGAGCACGGCGGGGATGGAGTTCGTGCGGCGTCGCACGGTGGGGGTGCTGGTGGCGGGGCGTCGCACGGTCGGGGCGCTGTTCAGCTGGGTGTGTATCGCCGGGGTGCTGTCTGGGAGGGGTCTCGCGGCGCTGTTCGGGCGGGGACGTTCGGCTGGGGTGCTGTCTGTGGGGAGCTGTGCGGTGCTGTTCGGGTGGGGGTGTTCGGTTGGACGGACTTGCGTGGTGCTGTTCGGCGAGGCGGTGCGGGTGGCGGCTGGGCGGCGTTGTGAGGGGGGCATGGGGGCGCCGGTGTGGTGAGGGTGGGCGTGGGGTGGGGTGGGGGTCACCGGCTCGCCCTGGGGGTGGCCGCGGTGAGGTGGCGGGTGAGGGCGAGGGGGTCGGTGATGGCGGCGCCGATCACGACCGACCAGGCGCCGCGGGCGAACGCCTCCGCCACGTGGGCGTCGGTGCGGAGCCGGCCCTCGGCGACCGTACGGACCCCGAGGGCGGCGAGTTCTCCGACCAGGTCGAGGTCGGGCTCATGGGGGAGCCCCGGCCGTGGAGCGGCCCCGGTCCCAGGGCGGGAGGCGGAGTCAGCGGCGGCGGCCCTCAGAGGCACGGCGGGATCAGTGGTGGTGGAACTCCAGGTGACGGCGGGGTCGCCCGCGAGGGCGAGGGCACTGTCGAGGGCGGAGGGGGCGCCCGCGAGGGCGTGGGCGCCGTGGAGGGTGGGGTCGGCGGGCGGGGCGGGGACGGTGTAGGGGGTGTAGCCGGCGAGGGTGGTGGAGATCAGGGCTGCGCCTCGGTTCCAGGCCAGCAGTCCCTCTTCCGCTGTCGAGACGTCGGCCATGACGGGCACGCCCAGCTCCTTCCATACCCGTTCGACCAGGGACGGCAGATCGCCCGCCTCCGGTTCGGCCTCAGCCGTGACCTCCAGGGCCACCATGTCGGCGCCGGCTCGCACCAGGGATTCGCACAGGGCGAAGGTGGGAGTGATCAGGGGGCGGGCGTGGGGGCGGGGGACCTTGGCCAGGCCGATCAGGGGCAGGCCGGTGACGGCCTTGACCGCGCGGACGTCCTCGGGGCCGTTCACGCGCAGTCCGGCCGCGCCGCCGAGTTCGGCGCAGCGGGCGAGGAGCGCGATGGTGCGCGGGTCGCGCAGGGGGTGGCCCTCGGGGGCCTGGCAGCTCACGACCAGGCCGCCTTCGAT
>NZ_JBSFGJ010000446.1:0-7600 GCF_053596515.1 Nonomuraea sp. NPDC001684 | reverse complement strand
GACTCGCTCGGCTACTTCGCGCTGCGCCGGGACAAGAGCGTGATCTTCTCCCCGTCGGGGAAGGCGGCCGTGGCCTACCGGGTCGTCTCCGGGGTGATGCTGGCCAGCGGCGACCCGATCGGCGACCGCGAGGCGTGGCCGGCCGCGATCGCCGCGTTCATGGCCGAGGCGCGGCGGCACGCCTGGGTGCCCGCCGTCATCGGCTGCGGCGAGACGGGCGGCGAGGTCTGGACGAAGGTCGCGGGGCTGTCCGCGCTGGAGATCGGCGACGAGGCGATCGTCGAGGTCGACGGCTTCACGCTGGAGGGCCGTGCGATGCGCAACGTGCGGCAGATGGTCAACCGCACCCGCCGCGCCGGGTACGTCTGCCGGGTGCGCCGCGCCCGTGACGTGCCCGAGGAGGAGAAGGAGCGCATCCGCCGGGCCGCCGGGCTGTGGCGCGGCACCCAGACCGAGCGCGGCTACTCGATGGCGCTCGGCCGCTTCGGCGACCCCGCCGACGCCGAGTGCCTGGTGGCCACCGCCTGCCGGGACGGCGACCTCAAGGCCGTGCTGCACTTCGTGCCGTGGGGCACCCGGGGCGTCTCGCTGGACCTGATGCGCCGCGACCGCGACGCCGACCCGGGCCTGAACGAGCTGCTGATCGCCGAGACGCTGCAGGCCGCGCCGTCGCTGGGGATCACGCAGGTGTCGCTCAACTTCGCGATGTTCCGCTCGACGCTGGCCCGCGGCGACCGGCTCGGCGCGGGGCCGGTGCTGCGGGCCTGGCGGTCGGTGCTGGTCTTCCTGTCGCACTGGTTCCAGATCGAGTCGCTGTACCGGTTCAACGCCAAGTTCCGGCCGATCTGGGAGCCGCGCTTCGTCGTCTATCCGAACGCCCGCGACCTGCCCAGGATCGGCGTCGCGGCGCTCCAGGCCGAGGCGTTCATCCCGTCGGGCCTGCCGCTGCGCGCCCGCCTGCGCCTGCCCCGGCCCTTCACCCACGACCGCGCCGCCGCCGCTCCCCAGACCCCGTGAAGCGCGCGGTTCACGGAGAGGCGGCGGTGCCGGTGGCGGGCCACATGGTGTTGAGGCGGCCGGCGGTGGCCTGGTAGGCGCGCTCGGCCTCCGGCGTCAGGACGACGTCGGCGCCCGGCCCGGCGGCGGCCAGCCGTTCGCGCAGGACGATGGAGTCGGCGGTGTCGGCCAGGTCGAGCAGCCCGGTGAACCGGGCGGCGGACGACACCAGCTCGGTGGCGGGCAGGCCGGTGCACACGGCGTCGAGGGCCTGGCGGACCACGCCCCTGCCGACCGCGCCGAGGCCGAGCGCCACCGCGGCGGCCGACAGGGTGGCCACGTCGAGCGGGTCGACGTCGACCAGGCGCAGCGGCACGTGCTCGACCTGGCCGCCGGGGGCGTACAGGCGACCGGCCAGGCGGGCGGCGGCGGCGCGCCGGCCCTGCGTGGGGCCGATCGCGCGCCAGAGCCGGCGCAGCGCGGTCAGCGCGATCCCGCCGGCCAGCGGGCCGGGCAGCGGCGAGCCCACGGACTCGGCGGCGCGCAGCACCAGCAGCAGCCTCTCCAGCTCGCCCACCGCGCGGGCCAGGTCTTCGCCCAGGTCGGGGACGAGGACCGCGCGCGGGCCGAGGCCGGTCATGTGCGGCTCCTCACGGAGCCCTCGTCGTCGAGCGGTCGTCGGGCGGCGGAGCAGTCAACCGGAGGGTCACAACCGGAGCGTACGCCGCCCCGGCCACGCCGCACACCCCACCGCTGAGCACCCGGCCCCCAGCCCGGCGCCCACCCCGCGCACCCGTGCGGAGCGGGCGAGCCGGGCGTGTGGGAGGATCTGGCCTCGATGGGTCCATGGTCGTTGGTGCGGTGGCTGCGTGCGGCGAGCTTCGCCGGCACGTGCGCCGCGCTGGCCGCGCTCGCCCACCTGGCGGGCGGCGGCTGCTTCGACCCCGGGGCGCTGCTGGCGGGGTTCCTGCTGGTCCTCGCGCCGGCCCTGGCGCTGACCGGGCGTGAGCGCACGCTGCCCGCCATCGTGCCCGCCACGGGCGCCTCGCAGGTCGTCCTGCACCTGCTGCTCTCCCTGAGCTGCGACCATCCCGCGCCCGTCGCCGCCCCCGCGAGCGTGGTCCACGCGCACGACACGGGCGCCCCGGGGTTCGGGATGCTGCTCGTGCACGCGGCGAGCGTGCTGCTGACGTCGGTCTGGCTGCGCTGGGTGGAGTCGGGGCTGTGCGCCCTGGTCCGCGAGCTGGCCGGGTGGGTGCTGCGCCCGCTGCTGGTGCTGTTCCTCGTCGTGGCCGGGTGGGCCGCGCCGGCGCGCACACCGGTGGGCGGGCGCGACGACGTCACGGCGCGCGTGCGGCTGTTCCTGCGGCACGTGCTGGTGCTGCGGGGGCCGCCCGCGGGTGGACCGGAGCCGCGACGGCCGGTCCGTCCGACGGTCGTGGGCCTGCCCGCCTAGGCGCGCCCGCGGTCCTTCGCGCGCCCGTCCGCCGCGGTTCCTCCGACGACAATCCCGGCTCGCCGCCGTGCCCGCCCCCGCCGTGGGGCCGGTCCGGCGTGCGCGCCTCCGGACTCGACTCAGAGGACATCACCCATGAGACCTTCCCGTACCCGCCGGGCCTCGGCGGTCGCGCTCGTGCTGCTGGCCGCCGCCTGCGGCACGCCCGCGGCGACCGGCGGCGAGGCGGCCACAGAGGCGGCCACCGCGGCCGCGTCCGCCGGCCGGACCGTCTACCCCCTCACCTTCGACAACTGCGGCACGCGGGTCACCTTCCGCCGCCCGCCGCAGCGCGTCCTGATCCTGAACGGCACCAGCGTCGGCGAGGTGGAGAGCTTCCTGCTGCTCGGGCTGGAGCGCAGCATCCTGGCCAACGCCCAGAGCTACGGCGTGTCCGACGACCCGTCCATGACGGCCCGCATCAAGGCGCTGCCGACCGGCGGGCTGACCATGAACAAGAACTTCGACGTGCCCGCCGAGCAGGTGCTCAAGCTCAAGCCGGACCTGGTGGTCTCCACCTGGTCCGGCGGGTTCGACCCCGCCCGCGGCTTCGCCACCCGCGAGCAGCTCGCCGCGGCCGGCATCACCTCGCTGGTCAACCCGGTCAACTGCGCGATGGGCAAGCCGGAGGCCACCGAGCAGGAGAAGCGCGCCTTCCGCAACCAGTCGATCAACTCCTCGCTGGAGTTCCTCAGCCTGCTCGGGCGGGTGTTCGACGTGCAGCGCGAGGCGTTCGACCTGATCGGGCGGCTGCGGGCGCGGGTGGAGTCGGTACGGGCCCGCGTCGCCGCGCTGCCGCCCAGGAAGGTGCTGATCGCCTATCCCGGCATGGCCATGATGAACGCCAACGGCCTGCCCGCCGTGATGACCGGCGGCATCTACGACGACGTCATCAGGGCGGCCGGCGGGGTCAACGCCTTCGCCGGCCAGACCGCCGACATGACGCGCACCCTCAACCGCGAGCAGCTCGCCACCGCCCAGGTGGACGTGCTGGTCGTCGGGCTGTTCACGCCCGAGGAGAAGGGCGAGGAGGCGGCGGCGAAGCTGTTCGCCGCCTACCCCCACTGGGCCGCGGCCAGGTCCAGGAGCTACACGGTCGTCTCCGACGGCGTCTATCTCGGGCCGCTGAACGCCTGGGCCGTGGAGAAGATCTCCAAGGTGGTGCATCCCGGTGGCTGACACGCTGACCGCGCCGCCGCGCCGCGCCGTCCCCGTCCCGCCGCGGCGGCCGCACGCGGTGTCCGGGCGGGCGACCGGGTTCCTGCTGGCCGGGCTCGGGGCCGCGCTGGTCGTGGCCCTGGTGATCGGCATCTCCGCCGGGTCGGTGAACCTGCCGCCGGACCAGGTGTGGGGGGTGGTGTGGGCGTACCTGACCGGGCGGGGCGAGCAGGCCGATCCGCTGCTCGCGCAGGTCGTGTGGGAGATCCGCACGCCCCGGGCGCTGCTGGCCGCGCTGGCCGGGGCCGCGTTGTCGGTGGCGGGGGTCGCGTTGCAGGCGCTGGTCCGCAACCCCCTCGCCGACCCGTACGTGCTGGGTGTGTCGTCGGCGGCGTCGCTGGGGGCCGTGCTGGTGCCCGCGCTCGGGGGCGGCGCGCTGGCCGGGCTGACCGGCGCGCTCGGCGTCACGGGGGCCGCCTTCGCCGCCGCGCTGCTGTCGGCGCTGGTGGTGTACGTCCTGTCCCAGCGTTCCGGCAGGCTGCTGGACTCGTGGCTGGTGCTGACCGGCGTGGCCGTCGGCTACCTGTGCTCGGCGGCCACCACGTTCGTGCAGCTCCAGCTCAACCCGACCGAGCTGCAGGGCATGATGTTCTGGCTGATGGGCAGCGTCGCCGGGGCGTCGTGGGCGGATCTGGGCGTGCCCGCGCTGCTCGTCGTGTGCTGCGTGGCCTGGCTGTCCTCGCAGGCGCGGGCGCTCAACGCGCTGCTGGCCGGCGAGGAGTCCGCGGTCGCGATCGGCGTGCCGGTCGCGGCGCTGCGGATCGGGCTGCTGGCGGCCGGGTCGTTGCTGACGGCGACGGTGGTCAGCGTGGTCGGCGGCATCGGGTTCATCGGGCTGATGGTCCCGCACATGGTCCGGTTCGTGGTCGGGGCCGACCACCGCCGGGTGCTGCCGGTCTCGCTGCTGGCCGGCGCGGTGTTCCTGGTGCTGGTCGACCTGGCGGCGCGGATCGCCGACCGTCCGAACGAGCTGCCGGTGGGCATCTTCACCACGGGGCTCGGCGTGCCGTTCTTCCTGTGGCTGCTGCGCCGGCGGCGGGCGGGAGGCGGCGGCGATGCGGCTTGACCTCGCGGGCGTCAGCGCGAGCATCGACGCGCGGCCCATCGTCACCGACGTCACGCTGAGCGCCGGGCCCGGCGAGTTCGTGGCGCTGGTCGGGCCGAACGGCAGCGGCAAGTCCACGCTGCTGCGCACGGTCTACCGGTCGCTGCGCCCGTCGGGCGGCGTCGTCCGGCTGGACGGCGACGACCTGTGGCGGATGCGGCCGCGGCACGCCGCGCGGCGGCGGGCGGTCCTGCCGCAGCACAACCCGGCCGGAGAGGGGTTCTCCGTGGCCGAGGTCGTCGCGGCCGGACGGCACAGCCACAAGCGGGCGCTGGACCGGGAGAGCGCGGACGACCGGGCGGTGGTCGCCACGGCCCTGGAACGGGTCGGCATGGACTGGGCGGCCGACCGGCTGATGACCACGCTGTCCGGCGGCGAGCGGCAGCGCGTGCTGCTGGCCCGCGCGCTGGCCCAGGAGGCGCCGCTGCTGATCCTGGACGAGCCGGGCAACCACCTGGACGTCGGGTCCCAGCTGCTGCTGCTGGACCTGATCCGCTCGCTCGGCCTGACGCTGCTGGCCGCCCTGCACGACCTGGACCAGGCCGCCGCCTACGCCGACCGGATCGTCGTGCTGCGCGAGGGCCGGGTCGCCGGGCAGGGGCCGCCCCTGGAGGTGCTGACCCCGGCCTTCATCGAGGAGGTCTTCGGCGTCCTGGCCCATGTGGGGCCGCATCCGATCACCGGGCGGCCGCACGTCGCGGTGGCGTCCAGGGCGGGAGGTAAGCGCCTGCCCTAGGGCCGGTCAGCACTCGTCCCCCGGTGCGGAGCCGTGCCCGGCGCCGTCCGTCCGGCCGGTTATAAACGGAGCGGAGTGGATCTTCGTGGTGAAGGGGCCGGGGACCGTGTCGATCAGCAAAGTAGGACGCATGGCCGCCGGTGTCGGCCTGCTCGCGGCGGTGTGCGTGCCGGAGCGGGCCGTCGCCGTCCCGGCCCCTCCCCCGGTGGCGCCCCCGGTCGCGGCGCCGGCGCCCGCGCGGGCGCCGGTGCTGGACCTGGTGCTGGACGGCGGCCGGTTCGCGCTGCGGGACGCCTTCGCGATCCTGGCCGGCCGTCCCGTGCTCGCGCGGGTGTCGGACGCCGCGCGGGCCCGCATGGCGCAGTCGCGGGCGGGGGCGCTGGCGGCCCTGAGCGGCCAGCGGGTGTACGGCTGGAACCAGGCGCTCGGCCCGCTGAAGGACCGCCCGCTCTCGCCGGAGGAGGCCGAGCAGTTCCAGCGCAACGTGCTGCGCTCGCACGCTGCGGGCGTCGGCCCGGCCTTCCCCGACGACGTGGTCAGGCTGGCCCTGGTCCTCAAGGCCAACCAGATGGCCAGGGGGAAGATGGGCGTCCGGCCCGAGGTGCCGCAGCGGCTGCTGTCCCTGGTGAACGCCGGGGTCGTGCCGGTGATGCCGCAGATCGGCTCGCTCGGCACCGGCGACCTGCAGCCGCAGGCGGCGGCCGGGCTGGCCGCGCTGGGCGAGGACGCGCCGGTGCACTACCGGGGCGAGACCGGACCGGCCTCGCGGATGTTGCCGCGGGCCGGGCTGCCCGCGAGCTTCACCTTCGAGGCCGGTGAGGCGCTGCCGATCGTCAGCGGCAGCACGGTGCTGGCCGCCACGCTGATGCACGCCGTGCACCGGGCCACGGTGCTCGCCGACCAGGCGGAGGGGGCCTTCGCCCTGTTCATGGAGGCCACCAGGGCCGAGCGCGGCTCGCTGGACGCGCGCACGCACCGCGAGCGGCACATCCCGGAGGAGGACGCGGTCGCGGCCCGGCTGCGGACCATGGTCGCCGGTTCGGGCTGGATGACCGAGGAGGGCCGCAGGCGGCTCGACCCGGCGAACTACACCCCGCGCATCCAGGACGCGGTCTCGGTGCGCGCGGCCCCGCACATCATGGCCGGGCTGCGGCAGGTGCTCGCCGCCACCCGCCGGACGCTGGCGCGCGAGGCCAACTCCTCGACCTCCAACCCGCTGGTCTTCCGGCGCGAGCGCGGCCCCGGCTACGAGTTCGTGATGGGCGGCAACTGGGACGGCTCGATCATGGGCCATCTCGCCGACAGCCTGAACGCCGAGATCACCGACCTCGGCGTCCTGTCGCAGGAGTTGTCCGGACGCCTGCTGTCGCCCCGCTGGAGCTACGGCCTGCCGGCGAACCTGGCCGGCGGGAGCGTCGGCCTGAACTCCGGGATGGTGCAGGCGCAGTCGGTGGCCGCGGCGGTGGTCCCGGAGATGCAGGTCAGGGCCCATCCGGCGGGCACGTTGTCGCGTCCGGTGAAGGACGGCCAGGAGGACCACAACACGATGGCCATGGCCTCGGCGCGCGACCTGCACGCGAACCTCGACCGCCTGGAGATCGTGCTGGCGGTGCAGTACCTGATGGCGGCGCAGGGCATCGACCTGATCGCGGCGAAGATGGCCGGCCTGCCGCTCGGGACGGCGACCCGCGCCCTGCACGACGAGCTCAGGCGGTACGTCGCGCCGCTGGGCGACGACCGATACCTGACCCCCGACCTGGAACGGACCATCTCGCTGGTGCACGCGGGCGGCCTGACGCCGTACCCCGCCCGGTGACGCCCTTGAACGGGTGAGGGGTGCGCGGGCCGCCGCGGTCGCGCGCCCGAGGCCGCCTGGACCTGGATGGCCGCATCATCGGGGCGGGCTTGCCGGCCGTGACGTACGTGCCGCCGCCCGACTGCTCGAACGCGGGCGCCGCCGGGGGCTCACCTGGGGGGCGGGGGTAGCAGGCGGACCGCGTCCAGGGCCAGCGCGAGGTCCACGATGTCCCGCGGGCGGGTGAGCGAGCGG
>NZ_JBSFGJ010000445.1:0-7632 GCF_053596515.1 Nonomuraea sp. NPDC001684 | reverse complement strand
CTCCAGGAGCTCCTGGGCGCGGCGGATGCGCTGGGTGAGCAGCCACTGCAACGGGGTGGTGCCGGTCATGGACCTGAAGTGGCGGCCGAGGTGGCGCGAGCTCAGGTTCGCCCGGCGGGCCAGGTCCTCCACCGTCAGGGGCTGGTCCAGGTGCCGGCCCGCCCAGGCGAGCAGGTCGCCGAGGGGATGGCCGTGCGGCTCGGGGACGGGGGTGGCGACGAACTGGGCCTGGCCGCCGGGCCGGTGCGGCGCCACGACCAGGCGGCGCGCGATCGCGTTGGCGACCGCCGAGCCGTGGTCGCGGCGGACCAGGTGCAGGCACAGGTCCAGGGCGGCGGCCTTGCCCGCGGCCGTGAGCACGCTGCCCTCGTCCACGTAGAGCACGTCGGGATCGACCTTGATCCGGGGATGGCGGGCGGCCAGCGTCTCGGTGTGGGCCCAGTGGGTGGTGGCCCGCCGTCCGTCCAGCAGGCCGGCCGCGGCCAGGACGAACGCGCCCGTGCACAGCGAGGCGACCCGCGCGCCCGCCTCGTGCGCCGCGCGCACGGCCGCGACGAGGTCGGCCGGCGGCTCCTCGTCCACCTCGGCCCAACCGGGGACGATCACCGTGTCGGCCCCGACGAGCCGGTCGAGCCCGGCGTCGGGTTCGAGCAGGAACCGCCCGTCGGCCCGTACGGGACCGGCTCCGCAGATGACCGGCTCGTACCAGCGTTCGACGGGGACGGGCGGGGGTGAGCTGAACAGCTCGTAGGCCAGGGCCAGCTCGAAGTGCAGGATCCCGTCGGCGACGGCTACCGCGACTGTGGTCACGTCCGGAATTGTACGCATCATGTCGTTCCGGACGCTCGTGCGGCGACGCGGCGGACCGCCAGGATGTCCGCATGGCTGATGCGCACATGACACAGATGAAGACGACCGGCTCCGCGGTGGCGATCTACGGCGCGTACGGGCACACGGGCCGTTTCGTGGTGGCGGAGTTGCTGCGGCGCGGGCTGGCGCCCGTCCTGGCGGGCCGCGACGGCGACGCGCTCAAGGCGCTGGCCGAGACGTACCCCGGGCCGGCGGTCAGGCAGGCGTCGGTGGACGATCCGGCGGCGCTGGACCGCGTCCTGGACGGCGTGGCCGCGGTGATCAACTGTGCCGGGCCCTTCGCCGCCACGGCCGCCCCCGTGATCGAGGCGGCCCTGCGCGCCGGCGTCCCGTACGTGGACGTCGCGGCCGAGATCGAGGCCAACGTGGACACCTTCGAGCTGTTCGCGGAGCGCGCCCGGGAGGCGGGGGCGGTGATCGTGCCCGCGATGGCCTTCTTCGGCGGGCTCGGCGACCTGCTGGTCACGGCGGCGATGGACGACTGGACCGGCGCCGACGAGGCGCACGTGGCCTACGGGCTGGACAGCTGGCACCCCACGACCGGCACCCGGGCCGCGGGCAAGGTCTCCAGGGAGCGGCGCGCCGGCCGGCGCGTCCGCCACGCCGGCGGCCGGCTGGAGTACCGCGACGACCGGGCGCCGGCCGGGAAGTGGTCCTTCCCCGAGCCGACCGGGACGCGCGACGTCATCGCGGAGTTCTCGATGGCCGACATCGTGACCGTCCCGAGCCACCTGAACATCCCCGAGGTGCGCAACTACATGACGGTCGAGGCGGCCACGGACGTGGTGAACCCCGACACCCCGGCCCCGGTCGCGGCCGACGAGCACGGGCGGTCGGCGCAGCCGTTCGTCGTGGACGTGGTCGTGCGTTCGGGCGCCGGGGAACGCCGGGCGGTGGCCCGCGGCCGGGACATCTACGCCGTCAGCGCGCCGCTCGCGGTGGAGGCCGTCGAGCGCGTCCTCACCGGCCGGACGAGGGCCGCCGGGGTGGCCTCGGCGGGGCGCGTCTTCGACGCGCCGGACTTCCTGCGGGCGCTGTCGCCCCACATCGAGGTCGAGCTCGACACCGCGGCGCAGCGCTGACCCTCGCGCGCCTGGACCACGTGCGGGTCGCGGCGATCCTCCCGCCAGGCCCTGGTGGACACCGCGCGCCGGCGGCGGGGGCCGATCCACGCCGCCGCGGGCGGGTTCAGCCCGGCAGCACCGACAGTTCGCAGGCGTAGGAGTCGGCCGGCGCGTTGAGCGCCCACACGACCATCGCGGCCAGCGATTCCGGCCGGATGCACGCCTGCGGGTCGTACGGGCGGCCGAAGGCGGCCCTGACCTCGCCCAGCAGGTCGGTCGCCGTGGCCGCGGGGTAGACCGTGGTGACCCGGACCCCGTGGACGGCCTCCTCCTCGCGCAGCGAGTCGGCCAGTTCGCGCAGCGCCGCCTTGCTGGCCACGAACGCCGACCAGCGCGGGACGCCGGTCAGCCCGGGGGAGGCGTTCACGAAGATCACATGGCCCCTGGACCGCCGCAACGCGGGCAGCGCGAGCCGGACGAGCTCGGCGGCGGAGGCCACGTTCACCGCCATCGTGCGCCGCCACGTGTCGGGGCCGGCCTCGGCGACGGCCTCCACGGGGGAGATGCCGGCGCAGTGCACCACCGCGCGTATCTCCGTGAGCTCCGCCGTCAGCGCCTCCATGGCGGGGCCAGCGACGCGGGGTCGGCCAGGTCGGCCTCGATCCCGCGGACGTCCAGCCGCCCGACGTCACGTCCGACGGCGATCACCCGATGCCCGGCCGCGCCGAGCGCGGCGGCCAGCGGCCTTCCGATTCCTCCGGTGGCGCCGGTCAGCAGCAGGTTGCCCATGGCGGCCGAGCATTCCGGCAGGACGAGCAGGACGCAACGGCCTTTCCGCCCGTCCGCTCACATCCATCGGGAACGGTTCGATTTCACCTCTGGTGCACCAGGCGTATTCAGCGTACGTTACTCAGCACTCAGTATTCAGAGTGTGACATGTTACAGATCCAGAGGTCACCGTGAAGATCCACACAATCGCCGCCGGGCTGCTGGCCACCGGACTTCTCGCCGCCGGATGCGCCACCGGCGGAACCGGCACGGCCAAGGGGCCCGCTCCCTCGATCGCCGCGTCCACCCCCGCGGAGTTGTCCGGTGAGGTCAAGGTGTGGTCGTTCGACGTGGGTGCGACCGCCCTGAAGCGTCTGGCGCCCGAGTTCACCAAGCTGCACCCCAAGGTGAAGATCGACGTGACGGACGTCGGCTACGACAACATCTACGAGAAGGTCACGGTCGGCATGCAGTCGGGCACCGGCCTGCCCGACGTCGTGCACCTTGAGGACGAGCGAGTCCCCGGCTACGCCAAGAACTTCCCCAACGGGCTGGCCGACCTCGGGCCGGTCGCCGGCAAGCTGAAGGCCGACTTCGACCCGGCCAAGTGGCAGACGGCCTCCGGCGAGGGCGGCAAGCTGTTCGCGCTGCCGTGGGACTCCGCGCCCGTCGGCCTGTTCTACCGGCGCGACTACTTCGAGCAGGCCGGCATCAAGGCCGAGGACATCCAGACCTGGGACGACCTGATCAAGGCCGGCGAGACGCTGAAGGCCAAGACCGGCAAGAAGCTCATGGTCTCCGACCTGGGCAACAGCGAGCCGCTGTTCACCACCCTGTTGCAGCAGCAGAAGCAGGGCAGGTTCGTGGACGGCAAGGTCGCGGTCAACACCCCGGCCGCCGTCAAGGCGCTGACCCTGATCAAGACGATGAACGACAAGGGCCTGCTGCAGAACGAGCAGGGCTGGGACGGCCGGGTCACCGCGACCAAGGAGGGCAAGGCGGCCGTCGCGCCCACCGCCGTCTGGTGGACGGGCACGCTGGTGTCGGAGATGCCGGAGCTCAAGGGCAAGTTCGGCGTGATCCCGCTGCCCGCGTTCGAGCCGGGCGGAGTGCGCACCTCGGCCAACGGCGGGTCCATGCTGGCGGTCACCGGCCAGACGAAGAACCAGCAGGCGGCGTGGGCGTTCGTCGAGTTCGTCACGGCGAACAAGGACAGCCAGCTGTCGATGATGAAGCAGGAGTCGCTCTTCCCGGCCTACCTGCCCGCGCTGGCCGACCCGTACTTCTCCGAGCCGGTCGAGTACTTCGACGGGCAGCCGGTCAACAAGATCTTCGCCGACCAGGTGCGCGCCATCCCGGCCGTGGAGTCCACCGACGACGACGCCGAGGCCAGTGAGCTGCTGAAGAAGCTGCTGCAGCGTGCGGTGGTGGGCGGCAAGGACCCCAAGGCCGTGCTGGACGAGGCGGCCGAGCAGATCGCGTCCGCCACGAAGCGGGAGATCGGATGATCGTTCGGCGCCGCCTGGTCCCCTGGATCTTCGCGGGGCCCGCCGCCGCGCTGCTGGCGCTCTTCTTCGCCTACCCCCTGGGGGCCAGCCTCTGGCAGAGCCTCCAGCGGACCGAGGACGGCGTGACCGAATGGGCCGGCCTGGAGAACTACCAGCGCCTCCTGCACGACGACAGGTTCCTGCAGTCCCTGGTCAACGTCGGGCTGATCCTGGTCGTGCAGGTCCCGATCATGATCGCGCTGGCGCTGGCGCTGGCGTACGTGCTCAACCAGTCGTGGCTGCGGTTCCGCGCCACGCTGCGGATCGCGTACTTCCTGCCCGCCGTGACGACGCTGGTCGCCTACGCGGTGGTCTTCCGGGTGCTGCTGCGCACCGACGGCGGCATGGTCAACCAGCTGCTCGGCGTCGAGATCGCCTGGCTGGACGACCCGGCCTGGGCGCGGGTGGCGCTGATCGCGTCCATCACCTGGCGGTGGACGGGCTACAACATGATCATCCTGCTGGCCGGCCTGCAGGCGATCGGCAAGGAGCAGTACGAGGCCGCCTCGATCGACGGGGCCGGGCCGCTGCGGTCGTTCGTCAGCGTGATCGTGCCGCAGCTCAAGCCGGTGATCCTGTTCTGCTCGATCACCTCCACGATCGGCACGCTCCAGCTGTTCGACGAGAACAAGCTGCTCACCGACGGCGGCCCCGACGACGCGACCACCTCGCCGATCCTGCTGCTCTACCAGGTCGGATTCAAGCAGTTCGACTTCGGTTACGCCGCGGCGATGGCCTGGGTGGTGGTGCTGCTCATCGGGGTGCTCTCCTACGCCCAGTTCAAGTGGTTCGGGAAGGAGAAGTCATGAAACGCCTGCTGCTCTGGCTGCTCATGGCGGCCGGCGCGGTGGTCAGCATAGCGCCGTTCTACTGGATGTTCGTCGCCTCCACGCACGACACGTCGGAGCTGTTCCGCAGCCCGCCCCCGTTCCTGCCCGGGGACGACCTGCTGGACAACCTGCGGTCGCTGGAGGAGACGATCGGCTTCTCCCGCGTGGTGCTCAACAGCCTCGGCACGGCCCTCGTCTACACCGCGCTGTCCGTGCTGGTCAGCGCCATGGGCGGGTACGGCCTGGCCAAGTACCGCTTCCGCGGGCGCGGCCTGCTGCTCGCGGTGATCCTGGCGACGATGATGATCCCGTTCCAGGTGCTGCTGGTGCCGCTGTTCCAGATGATGGCCAGCATCGGCTGGGTCGACTCCTACGAGTCGATCGTCATCCCGTTCCTGGCCAACTCGTTCGGCATCTTCCTCATGCGCCAGGCCTTCCTCGACTTCCCCGACCAGCTCATCGAGAGCGGACGCCTGGACGGCGCCGGAGACCTGCGGATCTTCTACCGGATCGTGCTGCCCGTGGTCCGGCCGCAGCTCGGCGCGCTGGTCATCTTCACGTTCATGAGCCAGTGGAACTCCTTCATCTGGCCCCTGCTCATGCTCACCAGCGAGGAGAAGTACGTGCTTCCGGTCGCGCTCAGCCACCTCACCGGGCTGACCCGCGTCGACTACTCGGGCCTGATGCTGGGCGCGCTGCTGGCCACGCTGCCGCTGATGCTCATCTTCTTCGTCTTCCAGAAGCAGTTCGTCTCCGGGCTGCTCGGCGGAGCGGTGAAGGGGTGAGGCCGCAGCCCCGCCGCTGACGTCGGCCTGCCGGAGTGCCCGCGCTCCGGCAGGCCCGGCCGCCGGGAACGACCCGCTATGACGTAACTCACCCTCCTCGACGTCACATCTCGGCCGCCGATCCCGTCTTGAAGGCGAAGGCGAAACGAGGAGGGTCCGATGCGCTCATCGGTGCGGAAACGTCAGTCGTCGGGGCTCGGTCATTGGTCGTTCATGTTCGCCGAGGTGGCCATCTGGTCCTTCGCCGTCCTGGTGGTGACCGGGCTGTTCCTCATGGTGTTCTTCGACCCGGACATGTCCCCGGTGCTCTACCACGGCGTGTACACGCCGCTGAGCGGCGTCCCGGTCAGCAGGGCGTTCGACTCGACCATGCGGCTGAGCCTGGAGGTGCGCGGCGGGCTCTTCGTCCGGCAGGTGCACCACTGGTCGGCGCTGGTGTTCGTGGCGGCGGTCGCGATGCAGTTGCTGCGCATGTTCGTGACCGGCGCGTTCCGGCGGCCGCGCGTGCCGCAGTGGCTGATCTGGGTGACGCTGCTGCCGCTCGGGATGGCCGCGGGGGAGACCGGCAACATCCTGCCCGACGACATGCTCTCCGGCGGCAGCCTGTGGCTGATCCAGTCGGTGCTGCTGTCGATCCCCGTCGTGGGGTCGTACGGCGCGCAGCTGCTCTTCGGCGCCGGGTTCCCCGGCGACAGCATCATCCCCACCATGTACTGGACGCACGTGCTGGTGATCCCGGCGGCCATGGTCGCGCTGCTGGCCGCCCGTGAATGGCTGGTGCGGCGGCACGGGCACTCGCGGTTCGCCGCGCCGGTCCCGGCTCGGGCGGGCGTGCGGCCGTTGATGGCGGGCACGACGATCGGCGTCCTGGTCATCCTCGGCCTGGCCTTCCAGATCGCCCCCATCTGGTTGTACGGGCCGGCCGGGCCCGGCCAGATCTCGGCCGGCTCGGTGCCCGACTGGTACATGGGCTTCCTCGACGGCGCTCTGCGGATCATGCCGGGCTGGGAGCTGACGATCGGGGGGTACACGCTCAGCCTCGCCGTCCTGGTGCCCACGCTGGTGGTCCCCGGGGTGTTCTTCACCGTCCTGGCCGGCTACCCGCTGGGCGAGCGCCTCGTCCTGCGGCGTCCCGGCCGGCGCGACGCGCTCGGCCGGCCCAAGAGCAGGAGCCGCCTGGCCGCCGAGGCGACCGGGCCGGCCGTGCTGGACCGGCCGCGCGAGGCGCCCGTGCGAACCGCCGTCGCCGCCGCCGGGGTCGCCTTCTACGGGCTGCTGTGGGCAGCCGCGGCCAACGACCAGCTCGCCCACCAGTTCCACCTCTCGGTGGAGGCCGTGACGATCTTCTTCAGGTACGCCGTCCTGCTCGGCCCGGTCGTCGCCTTCTGGCTGACCCACCGGCTCTGCCTCGGCCTGCGCCTCCAGGACCGGCACGACGCGGAGCACGGGCCGGAGAGCGGCGTGATCGTCCGGAGCGCGCAGGGCGGCTTCCACGAACGCCCGATGCACCTGGAGCCCGAGCGGCAGCACGCGGTCACCGCGCCGCGCGACTGACCGGGCGGGCCGGGCCGCTTGACCTTGACACTGTGACAAGGTCTTCACTGGTCGCCGAGGAGGTGGTCCCGATGACCAGGCAGGAACAGGACCCGGACCCGACCGGCGCCGTCGGAGGGCTGGCGGCCGGCGACCCGTCCGTACGGCTGCGGGCGGCCCTGGCGGTGGGCACGACGCCGGACCCGCGCCTCGACGGCGCGCTCGTCGAGCGCTG